>URDV01000075.1 GCA_900546605.1 uncultured Prevotella sp. | reverse complement strand
GAGATAAAAACTTATCTCATTCTCAATCACTTATAAAAAATACGTACTTTCAAGTAGTGAAAGAGCAAGTTACAGACATATCAAATGTGTTACAAAATATGGCTGATGATATACGATTGATGCGTGAAACCATCATCAGCAGTATGCTGATATTGCAAGATTGAGCGGTAATATAGAATCATTGAATTATCAACTCCGTAAGAAAAACAAAGAATTTGTCGAATTGAAAGACCACTTGTCCAAATATGAAAATCCTGGTAAGAACTCTATCGCCTTCAAGCAAGGAACGCATAAATGATGAGATTTTCAGAAGAACAAAAAATCAAAGGTCAAGTGGCAAGAAACCTGGTGGTCAGATTGGTCGTAAAGTACATAAACTTCAGATTTCTTATTATAACCCCGTTAACTAATTCCGCCAATGTGTACTTTGACATAACACCTACTTAGCAATAGCTATTTTGAAGATGAAAACTTTTAAGTCATGCGGTTGAACCCCCTATGAAATATTTGTTCTAATGACAGAAACTTTGTAATTTTGCCGCGAGTTTTCAAGCAAGTAACTCTGTTGCGCATGTGGGTAACAGACGACAACTATGTCATCGCTGCTTCAGAAAACATTCTTATGCAACAGTCGTTAAAGACCTACCGAATTTATTTTTATCGCATCTACAACAAAGTGCATAAATTCCATAGTTGGGGAGTTTATGTGCAAATTTGATGTACACTTGTGTAGACAAAAAGTTAGCCCGCCTGACTTCATCACTTTTCTGCGCCGTCACATAGCGCGTATTGAAAATCAATGAGTTACGTCAAAAAAGTGGGTGGTTTTGGGTGGCGCATTGACGAAGTCAGGAGTGGGGAAGGCAACCTCTGTCATATTCCAATATTGCTCCAGCTCTGGGCGGAAGTGGTTGGAATCAATGAATACACCCACGATATGGGCTACCGACTGCTGACGACGCAACTTCTCTGCACATCTTACTGCAAAGTTGGCAATATGAGTGCGCAAGGTGTCGAAATCGTTGATCATACCATCGAAGCTACGACTGGTGCAGATGCTCTGCTTCTTTGTAGAAACTTCATCGGGGATGCAATCTGTACCATTGAGCTCTTGCCATGTGCGCTCAATGACTATGTTCTTGAATGTAGAGCGCACCCATGATTCTGAGTGGCAGGCAAAGTCGTATGCTGTTTTTATTCCCATGGCAGTCATGCGAGAGGCATAGCGTCTGCCTATTCCCCAAACTTCGTCGATAGGGTATAGGGATTCTGCTTTTGTGCGTCGCTGGTCGTTGTCTATGATGCAGCAATGATTATAACCTGGATATTTCTTTGCGAAATGAGATGCCATTTTAGCCAATGTCTTGGTTGGAGCGATGCCGATGCTTAATGGCATGCCAATAGACTGCAAGACACGATCGTGAAGCTCTTGTCCCCAAGAGGTGAGTTGACCAAGACTGAAGCCTTCGAGGATGGCAAAGGCTTCGTCGATGGAATAACGGAAACTCTGTGGCGACATCTTGCGGATGATAGACATTACGCGACCTGTGATTTCGCCATAAAGCTCGTAGTTGGATGAGAAAACAGCTATTTCGGTATTTGGAAACAGCTGCTTGAGTTGATAGTATGGTATGCCAGCTTTAATACCTAATTGTTTAGCCTCTTTGCTACGAGCCACCACGCAACCGTCGTTGTTGGAGAGCACGACAACAGGTTTCCCCTCCAAGTCAGGACGGAAAATACGTTCACAACTAACATAGCAGTTGTCGCAATCGCAGATGGCATACCATTTCATGCTGTTATCGTCTCCATTGTTTTATAGTCCATACCACTACCCCCCACACACGGAAGTTGTCGTCGGCATCTATTCTTATTGGTGAATAGTTGGGGTTGGCAGGCTTTAGTTCTATATATCCTTCGTCTTTATGGCTGAGGCTTAGGTATTTTATGGTGAACTCGCCATTGACATAAACCACGATGATATCGCCATCTATGAGCTGTAGAGAATGGTCGATGACAGCGATATCGCCATCGCAGATACCAGCTTCAATCATAGAGTCGCCTGAGACACGACCATAGAAGGTGGTTTCTGGATTCTTTATCAAGTCGTGGTTGAAGTCGAGACTATCGTGCAGATAGTCTTCGGCAGGACTTGGAAAACCAGCCTTTATAGTTGGCGCTAAAGAAAGGGCGAGCTTACTTGCGAAGTCGCCCTTTAGAAGAGTAAGTTTAGTCATTTGTGTTCTCAAAAATAGTTTTAATCTTTGAGAGAGTAGGTGATGGTTGTTACCACTCTTACCTTTTTAATATAAGGAGTGTTGGCATCACGGTCGTCGATAGAGAACTGACCTTGGTCAGCCTTTGTGATTTTGTTGAGCTTGCTGTTGCTATTTGTTGCAAACTCTTGAGCAGTAGCCTCGGCATTCTTTATCGCTTCTTGCATCATCTGTGGTTTCATCTTTCTGAAGCCCACATATTCGTAGGTGATACGGTTCTCGTATCCTCCATCCAGCACAGCCACACCCTGCTTGAGCAATTCTCCTTGCTTAGCCATGATGCTACGCACAAGCTTCACGTTCTGCGAGGTTACGGTTATGGTAGATGTGATGTTGTAGCGGAAACCACGGTTGTTGTTGCTGTATTGGTCGGCATTGAGGTCGATGACAACAGGAGCGTTGACATTTATCTCGTCGTCCTTGATGCCATGCTGCTTCAAGAACGCTTTGACCTTTGCAGTAGTAGTGTTGATACGTTGGTATAGCTCTGGTAGATCGTTGCCAAGTACCTTAGTAGGTATTGGCCACGTCACTTTGTCTGCTTCTACCTCCTTTTCTGCCAAGCCTTTTACTGTGACATTTCTGTCCTTATTGGCAAAATCGTCGATACCCCACTTGATGCAGAGACCTAAGAAAGCAATACTTACAGCCAAAATTGCTGCTTGTAGTAATTTCATATCAATTTTCATAGCTCAATATCTTTATATGGTTTATTAATGCGCAATTATACATATTATATTTCAACTATGAGAGATATTTAATTTGATTTAAGAAAAAAATATTAATTATTCCATCTTCCTGACTTCATCACTTTTCTGCGCCATCACATAGCGCGTATTGAAAATCAATGAGTTACGTCAAAAAAGTGGGTGGTTTTGGGTGGCGCAAGCAAAAAATGTGTACCTTTGTTACATGTATGTACGCAAGAAACATAACCGATCAGGTACCACAAGCGTGGTTGTTGTCAGCAAAGCTAGCGGCAAATATAAGGAGATAAAGTCCTTTGGATCTTCATTGTCAGAGGAAGATATAGAATCACTATGTAATAAAGCGGCTGCATGGATTCGCTCTTTGGGAGGTCAGCAAGAATTAGACTTTGATAACTGTCGCGGAAAGGAAGTAGAGGACACTAAGCGTCTCCTCAACAACATAGATAATATATTAATCAATGGCACACAACTGCTACTTGGTCAAGTTTACGATAGTATTGGTTTCAACAGCATACCAGATGAGATTCTACGCCATCTTGTGATAGCCAGAGTGTCGCAACCGAAGAGTAAGTTGGCAACGGTTGATTACCTGAAGTCTTACTATGACGAGGACGTTGATCTCAATCACATCTATCGCTACATGGACAAGCTCTACAATACGCAGATGGAACTGGCTCAACAAATTCCTTGAAATTAGCAAGGATATTGATGTAAGTATAAGCGAGGAGAAGATTGCCGAGGACTGTAAATGGTATGGATTAAAAGGGTATATCATCAATACCGACCTTGATACAGAACGTGTAATAAACCAATACCACGGGCTATGGGTGGTAGAACGTGTCTTCCGTATCTCAAAAGGAACTTTGGAAATGCGTCCGATGTTCCATTTTACAGAAAGAAGGATAGAAGCACACATTTGTATCTGCTTCATCGCCTATAAAGTATATAAGGAATTAGAGAGACTTATAGCAATCAACAAAATAGGAATGAGTGTTGACCATGTGCTTGATATCGCCAAAACAATCACGACAATAAGGATACGGATGCCAGAGAATGGGACGTTCTTCACAAAAACATTGTTCCTAACCGATAAACACCGTACTATCATGTCACTTTTCGACCTATCAAAAGACCAATTTTAATTTGGGTGGCGCATTGACGAAGTCAGGAAAAGAGTGGCGCAAATATCCCTTTGATTTTTAACTTAAGTTTGACAAGACCCAATGGGGCGCGTAGCTCAGGGCAAGTGAAGCGACACCCTGAGTTTAGGTGATGAAATGTAATAAAACTTTTTGAACCTCAACACTAATACAATAATGAGTAAGAATAGAACCGAAGAGCCCCATATAGCTGCGGGCAAAATAGATGTGCTTGAAAAGAATGAAATATTTGTCTTTGGTAGCAATCTTGCAGGACGGCATTTGGGTGGTGCAGCAAAAGCTGCGTATAATAAATTTGGTGCGAAATGGGGGGTAGGCGTTGGACTTGCAGGACAGTCGTACGCTATACCCACAATGCAAGGAGGTGTGGAAACCATAAAGCCCTACGTTGATGAGTTTATAACGTATGCAAAGGAACATCAAGAATTGAATTTCTTGGTTACCCGCATAGGTTGCGGCATTGCAGGTTTTAAGGATGAAGAAATAGCCCCCTTGTTTAAGAAGGCTGCGGCAGTTTGTAACATATATCTTCCCAAGGAATTTTATGACATCATAGTTGCACCTTATCTCAAGCATTGCTACTATTACGGAAAGAATGTTCCTGCAGATTGTGGCGCAAATGTTGGACACCAATATGAAAAGGATTGGGTAAGATTTCACCTGAACGATGACGATTATTTATTGAGAGATACGTTGTATTACATAAAGCAGGGATTGGGTGATTTTTGTGCTGATGATGGTGTGCCCATCTCAATGAAGGCCATTCTTTACAATCGCTTTTGCTACTGGGGGTGGCGTGAAACGCCTGATTCGTTTCGCAGTTGGTATGAAGCACTCGACTATACCCAAGTGACCCAAAAACATGCTGCAAAGCAAAGAAAGCCCAACCACGTGTACTGCCCTATGCTCATGGGAGCCATTTTAGGTGATGTTGCAGGCAGCATATATGAATTCAATCCGCACAAGTCAACCAATATAGAGTTACAAGCTAAGCATATGGATTATACCGACGATACCATTATGACCATAGCTGTGGCAGACTGGGTGTTGAACGACAAGCAACACTCTCATAATGAACTGGTGGCCCGTATGCAGCAATGGGGACGAAAATATCCGCACCCCATGGGAGCATATGGTAATATGTTTTCGCAATGGTTGTGTGCTGATAAGCCTAAGCCTTATCATTCATGGGGCAATGGTTCAGCTATGCGCGTGTCGGCAATAGGTTTTGCCTTTAATACATTAAAAGAAACAATGGAGGTGGCAAAGGTGTGTGCTGAAGTAACACACAACCATGTTGAGGGCATTAAGGGAGCACAGGCTACAGCTGCAGCCATATTTATGGCAAGGACGGGGCGAACAAAAAGCGACATACGTAGCTACATAAGTGAAACATTTGGCTATAATCTTGATAAAAGTTGTGATGACATTCGTCCTACGTATGGTTTTGATGGCAGTTGCCAAGGAACTGTGCCAGAGTCAATCATAGCCTTTCTTGATAGCAAAGACTATGAGGATGCTTTGCGGCTGTGTATATCATTAGGTGGCGATGCCGATACAATGGGAGCTATAACAGGAGCCATTGCAGGAGCTTATTATAACAAAATGAGATATGACCTGTATGAGTTTGGCTGGGAAAAACTGCCTAATGACATGAAGGATGTTATTGAAAACTTTAATACTGAATATGAGGAAGGCGTTTCGTGCAGATGGCATAATGCAGAGTTTGATGCTACAGAACTAATGCGGAAAGTAAAATCAGGGGAGGTGTTCATTTAGGTAATAACGCGTTGGCATTATTAGTAAACAAGTTGATAAGTTAACGGGCAAGTTTGTCAAGTTCTTTAAGCTTATTGTCATTCTGGCTCTAACATACGTAAGTAACGTAGGGTATACTTATTGTTAACTTGTCAGCTTGTTAGCTCATTAGCTGAAAAATCTGACAACGGGTGTATTATAGTAAAAGGTAGGTGTTCAAAATTATATTTGAACACCTACCTTTTACTTATTACAATCTGCGTAAAGCTCCTAAAAGTTCAGAGTTTTCGGTAGGCAGCCCGATGCTGATGCGCAGGCAACCTTTGACGGGAAACACTGCAATACCGTTTTTAAGTAAGTATTTGTAAATAGCGGCATTGTCAGTAAAGCGTACTAACAAAAAGTTAGCATCAGAGTGATAAATGTGTTGACATTGTTTAAGTGCACTTAAGGCAAGACGTACCTTGTTGCGTTCGTCAATAATTTGTCGAGCCCACTTGTCAACGTTTAATCTGTGGCGAACCATATTAGTTGCAGCTTCCATAACAGGTGTGCTAACGGGGTGTGTAAGACCCATTTTGTTCAGTTCTTCAATCACCTCGGGATAAGCAATAATGGCCGACAAATGAATGCTGGCCAAAGACCATGCATGTGAGAATGAGCGTAGAATGACCAGGTTGGTGTATTTATTTAACAACTCAAGCATAGAGGCCTGTGGGGCAAATTCAATGTATGATTCATCAATAACCACAATGCCATCAAACAATTGCAGAATGTTTTCAACTTCGTCGCGGTTCAGCAAGTTACCTGTGGGCGAATTAGGCGAACATAGAAAAATGATTTTGGTGGTATTGCTTACAGCGTCAAGTACATGTTCGGCCACCAGCTCAAAGTCTGTTTCGCGCAAGGCCGCTTCGCGGTATTCAATTCTGTTAGCTAATGCACGTCGTTTATAAATGCAGCGGGTAGGTTCTGCTGCCACTACGCTATCGCGATTAGGCAAAGTGTTGGCGCGTATAATAAGGTCAATAGCCATCTCGGTTCCTCCTCCACACATATAAATGCATTTTTCAGGAATATGTTCATGTCGTCCCCAATTACGTTTAAGTGAGCGTAAGGCATTATCCTCAGGATAAAGATTATAAGGCGCATTGAAAGGAGATTCGTTAGCGTCAAGATGTAGTTTAGCTTTCGTCCTTTGACGTGGAGCTTTGATGTTATCTGGTAGTTTCATGGTGCAAAGATAGTGCAAGGCGAGCGCAATACAAAATGAAAGTCACGTGACTTTCATTTTTATTGCCGAGCCGCCGCCTATCTTCGCAAAGCAAAGTAGTGCAAGGCGAGCTATGTACATCGAACATGTAAAACTTTCAATAGTAGAACCGACTTCATAGGAGTGGAGAAGGTAACCCACATGTGCTCACAAACAAATAAAGAGTGCGTAAACAATGGATTATGCTGAAAGTAATCCTATGGATAACTGCTCAAAATACCTTTTAGATGAACATTTTTTCTATTTGCTGATTTCTGACGTAGTTTAATGAATATCAGTATTTTATGTGCGTTTGTAAAGAAAAACTTAAAAGGAAAAATGAAAAAACTTTGAAGAAAAATGCATTTTTTTTACCTAAAAGTTTGGTAGCAAAGAAAAAAGTCGTACCTTTGCACCGCGTTTGAGAGATAACGCTGCTACAAAATAGCAAAGAACAAGAAGTAAAGGAAGTTTGGGTGAGTGGCTGAAACCACCAGTTTGCTAAACTGACGTACGGGTTTACCGTACCGGGGGTTCGAATCCCCCAGCTTCCGCACTTGGCGCTTTCATCTAATGGTTAGGATACATGCCTCTCACGCATGGTATACGGGTTCGATTCCCGTAGGCGCTACTTTTTATGTACCGTTGGTTTTCAGTAAAATGAAAACCAACGGTTTTTCTTGTTAATAAGAATATAGTTTTTGAAAGGAAAGCGTGTGGAAAGTACTCATACGCCTCTAAAACTGATAATTTATGAAGATTACAGACAGAACGAAAACGCTATTAGCTCAAATTAGCAAGGGCCAACACATGACAAGGCGCAACCAATTAGAGTTAGTGCTTTGGCTTAGTGTACCTGCTATTGTAGCGCAACTATCGTCTATCGTAATGCAGTATATTGACGCATCGATGGTGGGCAGTTTAGGTGCGGAAGCCTCTGCTTCAATAGGATTGGTGTCAACCACAACATGGCTATTGGGTGGTTTATGTGTTGCATGTTCTACAGGGTTCTCAGTGCAAGTGGCACATAAAATAGGGGCAAATGATGCGCAAGGGGCACGAAGTATATTGCGGCAAGCTTTTACAGCGACCCTATTATTTGGCTTGATGTTAGGCATTATAGGCCTTTGCATTAGCCAGCAGCTCCCCGTGTGGTTAGGTGGTGATGCTGCAATAGTTGGTAATGCGACACTCTATTTTGCTATATTTTCGTTGTTCTTGCCCATGCTCGAACTGAACTATGTGGCAGGAGCCATGTTGCGTTGTAGTGGCAATATGCATGTACCCAGTATGATGGGGGTAGCCATGTGTGTGCTTGATGTAGTGTTCAATTTTATGCTCATATTCCCCACTCATCATTTTAATGTAGGCACTTGGCAACTGACTTTGCCTGGTGCTGGTCTTGGTGTTATGGGAGCGGCACTTGGTACGGTTGCAGCTGAAAGCGTGGTAGCTTTGGTGCAAACCTGGTATTTGTGTAGTCGTTCTTCATTGTTGCGCATAGTGGGTGAACAAGGTACATTCCGTCCGCAATTGGCCACATTGCGCAGAGCTTTCAACATAGGTTTGCCCATGGGGGTAGAACATGCTGTGCTGTGTGGTGCACAAATAATGGTGACTATTATTGTAGCTCCCTTAGGCGTATGTGCCATAGCAGCCAACTCGTTTGCCATAACGGCCGAAAGTTTGTGCTACATGCCTGGTTATGGCATATCAGAGGCCGCTACCACGTTGGTAGGACAGAGCATAGGTGCTGCACGTAAAACCTTAGCACGCAGTTTTGCTTACATAACTGTAGGGTTAGGCATAGGCGTAATGGCTTTGATGGGGGTGTTGATGTATGTGTTTGCTCCTGACATTATAGGTTTTATGACTCCTGTGGCCGAAATCAAACAGATGGGTGCAGAAGCACTACGCATAGAGGCTTTTGCTGAACCCATGTTTGCTGCTTCAATTGTAGCCTATGGCGTGTTTGTGGGTGCGGCTAACACGATAGTGCCTTGCTTAATGAATGTGTTTAGCATGTGGGCTGTGCGCTTGTCGTTAGCTGCTTGGCTTGCTCCCAGTATGGGACTGAAGGGTGTGTGGACGGCTATGTGCATAGAACTCTGTTTTCGTGGTATAATTTTCTTGATACGCTTGTTGAAGGCAAAATGGATAAAGGATGATGAATAATGGGGGGGAGTTAGTCCAAGCAATTAATAGCCTCCCTAAGGGTTATAAATTAGGTAATATGTTTACCTTGATATAAAAAAGTAAACAGTATATTTGCAGCATAAATTTTGA
>URDV01000074.1 GCA_900546605.1 uncultured Prevotella sp. | reverse complement strand
TGACTGGAGTTCAGACGTGTGCTCTTCCGATCTAATTAAAATGGCTTTATAGCCACAACTCTGGTAATGAAGACGCTACTAATATCTACAATAGTAGAAATTAAAATGGCTTTATAGCCATCCTTAGGAGCAAGAGTTTGGAGATAAATCTACAATAGTAGAAATTAAAATGGCTTTATAGCCCATTGTATCTTCACAACCACGAGCGGTATCTACAATAGTAGAAATTAAAATGGCTTTATAGCCGTCAAGATGCTGTAAGAGATTTTTTAATGAAATCTACAATAGTAGAAATTAAAATGGCTTTATAGCCAAGACGGAGTAGTAGAGTCAAGAGGAGAATCTACAATAGTAGAAATTAAAATGGCTTTATAGCCTCTTATTTTTTACAAAGGTAGAGAAATATATTGAAATAAAGGTATTTCGATAATTTTGTATTATAGGAAAATTTCTCCCCCTATGGAAACAGCATATAAGTTAAAATCATTCTAACTTATTGTAACTCAGCATATTAACAAAACTATTATCTTATTCATAAAGACAGAGGTTTGCACATCAAAAATAGACGGCAGGCTGGTCTCGATGAATAGCATTACCATATTTGGTTAGCTTATCAGAATTTACATCGAAGATTATCACACTATCATCAAAAGTAAAGTGCTTGGAATATGCCTCTATCTTGGCGACAAGATTATCCATAAAGTTATTCTTTCGCTCTATAAGAAGATGCTTGTCTTGCTTGTAAACATCTATTTTGCCAGATATTCCCAATTCGTCACTATAGACAGAGAGTGACATTATATCACTCTTACGAGTGCTACCCTTCTTTTCATCTACGCCTTGGTGGGCTATGGTGCCTTTGGTTTGTGGAGTGGCTTTGTATAAATCTTCATCCGCCTCCATATACACGCTATGCAGGTATATGGAGTACGGACAGAAGATAAAGTCATTCAACGTAGAAAGTGGAATGTAATCATTCATCCCTGTATGGCTTTTGCTGTGCAAATTTGAGCCATTCATTATTTTTGATGGCAAGATTCGGACGTTCACCTACAGGTGTTTCCTGTATTTGTCGAATAGCCCAAAGACCCTTTCTTGCGATGTTATAGGCACCATTTGCGTCAGCATCTTTTGGAAGAGCGTACGAGCAAACACGGCTATCATAGAAAGATCCATTCTTATCAGCAACAGGTGAAAGCAAATAATCAACCTCAGTGTTTGTAATGCTATTACGCATCTGGAGCAGCAATTTCATGAGATGCATGAGTGGCTCAAGATATTTTTTGTCCTCCAAAGAGCAGATTGCCTCTTTTAAGTTTCCATGAATATCAATGCCTGCATCTGCAAAAGCTTTCTTGAATTCGTCCGTCAATACTACTTCTTTATTATCCCACTGATTGAGCTTCGCAGGATTACGGAATGTGCGAATGCGAGTACCATAAGTACAGAGAGTCCATCTTGTGCGAGTGCCCTTCGCTTTAGTCGTGAATTTGTCGTAATCGAACGCAAACTCAAACCAATTCTTTTCGGCATTATAGCGAATAGAGTCGAACAGAGAGAAGAACTTGCGGGCTTGGTCAGCATTGGTGTATCTTGTGTCAAAGAGATTGACAAATCCTGTAACAGGATCTATCTTGCTCGTATTCCAGGCAGGAATATAGAAAAGGCAGCCACTTTGCTTACCAAGTTTCTTGAAACTCTCAAACCTACTTGTCAACTGCAAGGCATGTAACAAGCCTCCAGCCTCATTGACATCTTTCTGCTTGTCAACGTAATAATTCAGCTTGTCTATCAGCATTTTTTCAAATTGTTCATATACACTACGCTCAATTTTCTGTCTGCCTCGCATAAATCCCATATTCAAGTCTTCAAGCACAACGATGGCATCATATTCCACCATCATCTTGCTGATGATATGAACAACTTGACTCAAGTACCCCTGCTTGATGTCCTTGATGTTCTCAATTTTCTTCCAGTTCTTACGAGCCTCAGTACGATTGCCTTCACGTTCTGCCAACAAGTCTCTGTAGTTAGTAGCATAAGTGTTGCCATTGTACTCATTAACAATGTCGTTGAGTGTCATCTGCTTGACTATATTTCCCTTTAGGTCTATAAGAGAGAGGTAGAGCAAATGGCGTTCGCCACGGTCGATGCCAATGATATGCTTGATGCCACCGTTGCGAATGATGTCAAGAACTTGTGAGTTCACATTATCTCGTCCCGTAGCCTTAAAGTTAATTGAGATAGGCACATGAAACTGGAATTTATCTACCGTATAACGGCGATTCTTGATAATATCATAATCAAAGGTACTTTGCTGCTTTTTGTTTTCTTGGTTCTTATTCAGAATCGGCTGATGCGCCTTATGTATGGTAGTATTTGCCACATCAAGACTACTCTTACGATAGAACACTTCAGCTTGCCCATTAAGCTTGTAAACTACATCCGCTAAATTACGCTCATCAAACAGCATTTTCCAATAAAGGGTATGCATGTTAGGAGAACCCTTGCTAAACTCAGAGAAATCCTTGTTCCATATTTGGAAGAGATAGAGTTTACCTTCATCAACGAGTTGGTTGATAAATGATTCTGAAACTTTGCGGAAAGTAATCTTGTACCCTTGAGTTGGTACCTCAGCAAAGAAATGGCTAAGCTTTTTATATTCATGCGTTGGCTTAAATTTAAAGTTGAAATCTTTATACTTAAATCCATCCTTCTCATAAATATTAAGAAAGTCTTTATAGCATTCTATCAAACTGGGCAGCACATTCGTTGCTTCATCATCTTTAATGATAATTTTCATGTCCTTATTTAATAAGCTTGAAGGACATGTCCATCCCAATTTCTTTGCTGAACCTGTACATTTCCTAACAAAAGCTCCCAACCCCATAGGTAGTGCAATCTGTTTATAATTCATTTTTTCAAAGCAGATTCCATCACATGGTAAATCTTCAACATCAAATGCACGGTTTGCCTTTTTGTCCATTATGGCAAGAAAATATTTTCCATCTTTGCGAAGAAGCACAGAAGTACAATCCGTCTCCTTGTTCTTATCCCATCCATTCAATAGTTGAGCATTCTCAAAGTTGAGTTTAATCTTCTCCGTGCTATATGGCTTTCGTGTAAGCCAGTTACGCACCTTATTATACAAAGGCGTCACAATATCCAATGCATCCCATACTTCACGGAGCTTGGCATCGAACTCGTTGTCCTTGTCTGCCTCGTCACCATTTCCGAGCAAGGGCTTGATGAAATGCTGTAGAGACTTATAGGCATCAAGGAGATTTTTTATGATGGCTATTTCTGCATCAGTTTGGCTAATGTTTCCGTGTTTGCCCGAAAGGATGTCTTTAGCGGCTACATAAGCCATTTCTAACTGAGTGAACAAGTTTATTCGTTGTTCTCCATCGCGGTCATAGGCTCCCAATTGCTGATAGTAATTTTGAATGGTGTGTTCTGCATCAACCAGTGAATTGAGATACGCCACAGAGAAACTCTTGGTGGATTTAAATAGTTTGTTTATACGCTCGGCATAAAGTTCTGGCTCACGACGTTCCTTAGCTGTTGGAGTAACGCTATTGCGCAGCTCTTGCTTGATAGCAGATGTATATACATCATACTGGCCAAACATCTGTTGCGAAATGTCCGTAAGTCCCAAGTCATTAGCTATGTAAATATGCTCAATGTCGTAATTATTGATATTGAGCAGCAAGTTACGAAGGCTGCCATCACCATCTCCCGTCAAGTTTTCTTTTAGAGAATCGTATGTTTCTTTGATTGCATCAATCATCTCCTTGTCATTGGCAAACTCATCTGGCAACCATGACAGAGCGACTCTGTCACTCAATATCATCTTATACAATGGCTTCAACAAAGGTAAACGATTGTCCTTATGCTGCTGATTGTAGAGATTCACATATTCATTGATACCCTGTATTTTTGTTCCATCTTCCAAGGTTCTACCACCAACAACATGGTTATAGACTGCAATCTGCTCCTGTGTCAAAGTTTCACTGAAATAATCTAATTGAAACATTTCTGCCAAATGCTCTACATTGAGGTATTCTGAAAAAGAAGACTCGATTTTACAAAAAGACTGCCTTACATCGCTGTCTGCAATCCTACTAAAAGACCTCGTATTGTCTAAGAACATCGGGAGGTTATCATGAATAAGTCTATAAGCAATAGCGGTAGACTTTTCCTCATCAGAATACATGTTCTTTCTATTCTCATTGAAACCAGTGAAATAGGTAGTAAACTTGCTGAAGTTCTCAACCATTTTCTTCTCTTCGTCATCTGTTACGATTTCAGGGAGATGCTTTTGGATAAGCTCTTTCTTAAATAAGTCTGAATACCCTCCACCTTTCTTAAAAGCACCAACAATCTGCTTACGAAGGGTTTTCTTGCTCTCCTCGAAAGCCTTCTCATCTCTGTTGAAATCCTCTGCCAATGCTGCATAAGTATCAAGATCTTCTTGATTGAACTTAAAACCACAAAGACACATCGTAATAAAGGACTTGTGATAACGATCTATAATGTCCTTTACTCTTTTATACTCCTCTGCTCTCTTTTCATCTTGTGTAATAAACCCTTTAGATTCAATATGTTCAAGGGTCTTTCCTATCGGCTTGAGCTCGAATCTTAGCGTCTTGCTTAAAGAATACAAGCCTGTTAAATCATTCAATTGTTTCATGCTATTTTGTTTTAATGTTATTAATTCTATATTCGAGTCTCTTTTCCCTACCGATTGTCTCGGGGAATTTGTATTCTCCCCAACCTATTTCCTTGTGATTCTTATTGATGCGTTCATCATACCACCAATCATAGTGTTCACGAGTAATCATCTGCAAATCCCAAGCCTCATGCACTTGGGCTGCGACAGATACACCATAAAGTTCCTTAAGGTCTATCATTTCCTCAAGTGTCAAGAAATCTAACCTATCGCCTCCCATCTCTGATATAAATGTTTCTTTAGGAAATAGGAAGAAACTTGCAAACTTGTTGCATAGTTTTTCTACATCCAAATCGGTTTTTTCTGGGAAAGTAAGAAGAAGATGCGCCAATTCATGGCAAGCTGTGAGCCGCAATCGCTCAACCGATGTTTTGGCTTGCTGAAAATCGAGCATAATCAAGGGATATTTTTTGTCTGCCCAAGTACTTAACCCTAAAACATTATCAGGCAGTTTTGCCGACATGACCTTGATGCCTTTCCTCTCTAACAATCTGACGATGCTAGCTATCGGCCCATCACCACAATGCCACTTTTCCCTAAGAAGGTTGGCTGCTTGAATTGCATCTTCCGTGTTTAAAACGGACATTCCTTTGATAGGATTAATAAAAACAGAAGTCACACCTGCTTTCTTTTCCTTAACAAAGTATTGCTCTGCCCAAAATGAAAGTTGCGCTTCTATCACTTGCAATTTCTCATCAGATAATTTTCCATTAGAAGTCGTTCGCAACATAGGTAAATCTATATTCAGACTGGTTCCCTTGAAATATGCTTCACTGATATTTAAGGCTCTCGTCAAAGCCATCATAGCATCCTGCTTGGGATGCATAATGCCCTTCTCGTACCGAGATATTGTCTGCTTGGTGATAGCACCTCCAGTTAGACTAACAAGTTTATCCATACTTAGCCCCATAATCAACCTTGCTTCATGCAGTCGTATCGAAAATTGATTTTTGACCATATTGTTCTTGTTTATTATTTTGTTGACAAAAATACATGATTTTATTATATTTGTCACTATATAAAACATTAAACTGCATCAGCACTTTATTAACTGTAAAAATTAAATGAACTAATTATGATCCATCACTCCATTTTACAAATAAACCTTTTTTTGACTATACCTTAAAAAAATAAGTGCCCCATACCATTATTATATAGCACAGGGCACTTATCATTCTTGATTGAATGAGTTCAAATCATCTTCAGTTGACATTCGAGATGCATTCGAGAAACATTCGGGATGTTTTGATGGGTAAAGGGTGTATTTACGCATCGGGTTCTCCACTCAGCAACTTATGCACTAACTTACGATTGTGGAGCAACTGTATGGCTCGTTGCACATCGGGGTCTGACTGCAAAGAATGCTCCTCACGTCCACCATCAAAGTAGTAATGCTCTAATATAGCACCTTCTACTTCACGACGTATCTGGGGTTCCCAACGGTGAAAGTCGTAATCCTCATTATGCTGCAACTTGTGGGCAAGGGCATCGAACTCTGCTGCTGCCTCTTGGTCATAGCCCTCAATGTGGGCCACTCGTCGCAGGGCATCTAAATAACGCAAACTGAGACGATCGTACTTAAAGTTGTTTTTCTTCATAAAGTTGCAAAAGTCAGTATACTCCTCGTCAGTTAAATGGAACTGGCGTGGCACTGGCACTGACTCGTGATGGGCACGATATTGCACACAATAGTCAAAGAGTTGATTGCTATTGCGAAGCGAGTCGATAAGGGTGGGCAAACTGTCTGCCTTTACCTCAACATCGGGGGTGATGCCACCACCATCGCGCACAATGCGCCCATTGGCCGTGCGAAACTCATGGCTCAACGAATCGGGCAGGTGAACAGGACGTCCATCTTTAAACTTGTAGGCTTGTACACAGCGGCCTGAGGGTATGTAATACTTGCCCGTGGTGAGTTTGAAACGCGCTTTGTAAGGCAGTTCTCGACTTTGTTGCACCAAGCCCTTTCCATAGGTGCGTCGGCCCACTATGAGGGCACGGTCGTAGTCCTGTAAGGCTCCGCTGGTAATTTCGGCTGCCGAAGCTGAACCTTCGTTAACGAGTACGATGATGGGCAAATCGGTGTCTTGTGCATCGAGTGTGGTGCGATAGGTGTGATTAAGCTCGCGTACCTTGCCACGTGTGGTAACGACCTCACGCCCTCGGGGTATAAACAAATTTACGGTTTTAATGGCTTCCTCCATTACACCACCAGGGTTGTCGCGTAGGTCGAGTATGAGGCAGCGTGCCCCTTGTTGCTTGAGATCGACTAAAGCCCGACGCACCTCGTTGGCTGTGCCCTCAATAAACTGCGACAGGGCTATGTAGCCTATGCTGTCAGTAACAAGGGTTGACAAGCTGACGCTGGGCACCACTATGTTACGACGTGTGATGCGAAAGGTGAGTGTGCGCCCTGTGGTGGGACGACGTACCTTGAGCGTGAAGGTAGTGCCTGGCTCACCTCGCAGCTGTGAACTGGTTTGGGTGGCATAGGCATTTTGCTCTTCAATGGTGGTGGCGGTGCAAACGTCAATAGATTTGCCATCAATGCCCATAATAATGTCGCCCGCCATAACTCCTGCTTCGGCCGCAGGCTGACCAGCAAATGGTTTTGAAACAATGCAACGCTTGTAGTCGGGACGGTAAACTGTAATCATACCGACACCTGCATATTTGCCCGTGGTGAGTTGTTTCAGTTCATCAGCATTCTCTTCAGCATAATACTCGGTGTAAGGGTCGAGCATCATGAGCATGTAGTTGGCAGCATTGTCTATATTGCGACGAGCATCTAACGTGTCAACATAATAAAGGTCGAGATCGCGATAGAGCGTATTAAATATGTCAAGATTCTTAGCCACCTCAAAGTTATGATTAACAGGTGTGGTGGCCGTTTGTGCTTGCAAGGGCAAAATACTGCCCACACCCATTAACAAGGTGAATAGTGTTAGTATGTAATATATTTGCTTGTATGACTTCATGATGCGTTGTGTGCTATTGAACTGGTTTAAACTTTTCACCCATTGACGGATTCTTGGCTAACGGGGTAATAAGTATGCTATACTTTAGGTTAAAGTCAGCATGATAAGTAGCTAAAAAACTTAACAAGGTTATCTGTTACCCCGTTACCCCGTTAACACTCCCAACTCTCATACTCGCGCTTGATGTCAGCCCACACCTCAGTAGTAAGTGCTGTGCCTACCACCTCAATAATGTGTCCTGCTAACAAAGAGCCAAGGCGTGCGCACGTCATAAGAGAGCGGCCTGCGGCCAGAGCATACATAAAGCCTGCTGAGAAATAGTCGCCCGCTGCTGTGGTGTCGACCACATGAGGCACGTCGCGTGCAGGGCATAGCACTTGCTCTGTGCCACGACGTACCAATACGCCACGCTTGCCTATTTTTACTACAGCTATGTGACATAAACGGGCTAACTCCTCAACATTGTGTTGTGCATCATCTGACCCAGTAAAAGCCGCAGCCTCTTGTTCATTGGCAAAGACAATATCAACTTGTGGCAGAATTTCGGCAAAGAATTCACGATCATCGGCCACAATATTATAGCTGGCCAAGTCGATGCACACTTTTAAGCCAGCTTCATGAGCCAGTTCTATGGCACGACGTATGAGTGAATGGTCTTGCACCAAGTAGCCCTCAATGTAAAAGTAGCGATAGCCATCGAACCATTCGGCCTGAAGTTTGTCGGGTTTTAAATTAGCAGCTGCACCTAAATATGTGCCAAAGGTGCGTTGCCCATCGGGTGTAATAAAGGTAGAGGCTACCCCCGTAGGCAAGTCGTCGTCATAGCTCAGCAAGGTATCAACACCCAAAGCCTTAAAACTGTTACTAAAAAATTGGCCAGGCTCATCGCGCCCCACATTGCCTATCACACCTGCATGACCTCCCATTTGGGCCACCGCCAGCAGCGTATTACAGGCCGAACCACCCGTTGTGCGCTTAGGATGCATGTTTGCCATGCGATGTTGCACTTGTAGGTAGCGTTCGGTATCAATGAGTTGCATTGCTCCTTTTTGCAAATTTAACTCATTGATAATCAACTCGTTATCTACTTGCACAAGGGCGTCAACAAGGGCGTTTCCTATGCCCAAAATATCTGTCATCTTAATTTTTTTTGAAAATTTCTGTGCAAAGATATGGTTTATTTCAAAAATAACCCTTACCTTTGCACCGCAATTCAGCAAAAGAGTGATAAGTTTTTCACCTAATGCTTCAGTAGCTCAGTTGGTTAGAGCACCTGACTGTTAATCAGGGGGTCGTTGGTTCAAGCCCATCCTGAAGCGCACCTAGTAGAATTTATCACAAGCTGAATTGTTAGGCTTCAGTAGCTCAGTTGGTTAGAGCACCTGACTGTTAATCAGGGGGTCGTTGGTTCAAGCCCATCCTGAAGCGCAATATTTTATTAGAGTCTTACAAGTAGTTTACTTGCAAGACTCTTTTTGTTTGTTGCACTGCGTATTTGCTTAAACGCATCATCGACTTCTTACACTTCATAAAACGTCATAGGTGTTCACTTATAATCTAAACACGGGGTTCGGGATAATAGTCGTCAACTTATTTACTAATTTCGCCAACGCGTATTTTTGCACTAAAGGGGAGCTTTATTGAAAGACTGATATTGGACTCATCTGAAAAAAACGATATTGGCAACCATAACTGCCACCACAACATCTATAACTCTACGCGTTGGCGGAATTAGTAAACAAGTTGACAAGTTAACGGGTTAACAGGTA
>URDV01000073.1 GCA_900546605.1 uncultured Prevotella sp. | reverse complement strand
CTTGATTGCATTCGCCTTGCACGATGATTCAGGCCGCACTTGCTATGTCTGACATGCTCCTTAACTGATGAGTTTTGTACCTATGAAAAGAGAGTATAGTACTCATTGCCACTTGAGTATAGTACATACATAATAGGCGGCCGCAAGGTGCGCATCGTCCGCTAACAACACATACATAGCTTTACTATAAAGGGTGGTTCTAAAAACAAAATTTTTAGAACCACCCTTTATAGTGATTTCCTTTGCGGGGATACGTAATAGGCTGCATATTTTTGGACGATACTTTTGTAAAAAATGCATATGATGGGGCGGCGGGGACGCATGTCCTGAAGGACACGCTCTGTGTCCCCGTCGCCCCATCACATGCATTTTTTTGAGTTTCTTTTTAAATTAATTTTTTCTTTGTGCTTTCTTCTAAGATGCACGGAATTTCTGAACTACTGGCAAACAGCACGAACAGATAGACCATAGTAACGAAAGTCGTAGGCCATGGTCACATTGCCACTGTTGAAGTAGAAGCTGTACGAGTAGCTGGGGTAGTCCGAGTAGGGCGAACTCGTCCAATAGTAGCCGCTAAAACCCGCAAGGTTGAGGTCTGAACCATCGCGAAGGCCTGCGGCAGGGAAGAAAACACTCTGGCCATTAGGACCTGTGGCAAGGAAACCATTTACATAGGTATTGTTATAATTGTTTTGCCATTCCCAAGTACAATTATTTTTGAGTTCTCTCATTTCATCGTAAGTAGGCATGCGGGTGCCTTCTCCCCAATTGGCAGTGGCTGCATCTTCTGAAGGAGTGAGGTCGCCGCTGTGGTATTCGCCATACCAAGTGGAATTGTTCTTATTGTAGCTTGATTTGGTGGTAGTTTCGCCCCAAGCGTAATAGTTGCCATAATCGGTTTCGGTTTCTGCACCTACGTTACAAGTTGCCCAATACAAGCCAGAGGGAAGGCCGAGGTTTACGAAGATATGACCATTTACTGTCTTTTCTTTTTCAACAAGTGTAGTGATGCTTTGCACGTCGCTATAAAATACGTTGTCGAGCAACTTAACGTATGTGCGGTAGTAATACTTGTTTCCTTTCAACAGGCCTTTTACTGATATGTCGTAAGTGCCCATTGAACTACCTAATGTTTGGCATACGGCATTCTCAATGGTGGGTTGGGCGGTTTCTGTTGAATAGCATACGCCAATGGTTGGAGTGACAGATAGGGACTTTATGCCGTCTTTCATGCTAACAGATGCCTTTGCTTCGAATGAGCGTTCTGTCACACCAACAGCCGATGAAGTGTTGATAGAGTAAAGCCATTCGCCTACCGAAAACGACACAGAGTCTACATCGCTTGAGCTCAACACTGTTACGTTACCACCCTTTTTCCATACATATACGTTATGTTGGGCATAAGCTGTTGACGATACAAACAACAGGAGAAGCAATAATAATTGAGTATAAAGTTTCTTCATAATATATCAATGATTTTTGTTTTAAAATATGCTATTGCATTGCAATTATTCCTTCTGAATTCTTTCTGGAGTTTCAGAACTTAGTTGTATAAAAAACTAATTTTAGTTACCAACTCAACACGTTTGCTTAGTGTTTCATAAACTTGTAGCTTATGCCACCCTGCGTGCGAACTATATAAACGCCCTTGGGCAGTGCACCAAGTGACAAAGAGGTTGTACCATTGCTTGAGGCAATGGTGGTTTGCTGCAATGTGCCGTTTAGGGCATATAGGCTCACTCGTTCACCTGTTTGCAAACCAGATGCTTTTATCTGGTTTTGGCCTACTGAGAACAATACGTGAGCATCGTCTGTTGCCGTGGCAGGAGCAGCAACCGAATTTACAATATCACTCTCGAACATTACCTTTTTAACGGCGTCGTAAGCATAGCTCACATCGTTACTACCATCAGCGGATATCGTGAGTTCATCTCTACTTAACTTGACCACAGGACGCTCGCTAAAAGCAAAACTCACCTTGCCCCCTGTGTTTAGGTAGAACGTTACGCCCTCCTCGGCATGCGCTACCAATGTGCCTAAGGCACTCAACATACCGATGAATAACCATTTTCTTTTCATACCTTGTTTGTTAATTGTTTATTATGACTGTTGTTTGTTGATTACGTTCTATTAGTTGAGTTATTTATTGATTGTTATTCTTTATTGATCGTGGCTTATTAATCAAAGTTGTCTTCATAACACGTCTTTTCTCACTACATTTATATACTCTGTGTGCCATTTTTATAAAACATAGCAAATGTAAACATTTGCTATGTTTTACCCCCCCCTCCGTATATCTTAATCTTTGTTAATTTATAGATAGAACCACTGAAGACATCCATTATAATCCAACAATTGACACATAATGATGCTAATGCTCATGCCGAGCGTACTAAAGAGGGTGGTTCTAAAAACAGAATTTTTAGAACCACCCTTTGACGTAATTTCCTTTGCAGGGATACTTGGCAAAAGATAGCTGCAATAAGACAGACAAGCCACATAAGTAATGTTCAAAAAATAACTTCCGCAGAAAATCTGCGATCAAGAGCATTTGATGAGATAATTCCGTCAAGTCTTTGGCAATTGAGCTAAACATAAACAGCAACAGAAAAATTGCGGTAGTTATTTTTTATACATTACTACATGATAAAAAACATTGGCAGCATAAACGCACATGGTACGTTGATGCTGCCAAAAGGAAATTTTCAAGCACAAATGATATGGTAACCCGTTAGCGAAAATTTTGGTTAGCTTGTCAACTTATTTACTGATGCCGCCAACGCGTTGTAATCCTATCAATTAAAGTAACGAAACAGAATCACTTGGTGATTAAATGCCAAAGTTCGCGCACCCATAGCACCACTGATGAGCCAATGAGAATGATAATCCAATCAGTAAAACTGAGTCCGACAACATTAAAGAATTGCTGAATACCAGGAAGTTCAACCATCAACACTTGTCCTATGAGGATGATGGCAACAATTGTGAGCAAGCCCTTACACCCCTTAAAGTGAAGTGCGCTACGTCCTGTTTTAAAGGCTCTTGCATTAAATAGGTAAAAGAAGTGCGTCATGACAAAGGTGGTAAAAAGCAATGTGAGTTCATAAGGAGAAACCTCACCTTTGCTTCCCAAATGCAAATGCAGCAAGTCAATGAGGCTGTGCACATCGGCATGCTGAAAGATGTAGAGCATACCAATCAGCAAGAGAAAGAAAATTACACCCACTCCCACAATTTCGCGTAGCATTTCATCATTTAGTATAAAAGCTTTGCGGTCACGCGGACGATCCTTCATCACACTCTCAGAGGGAGGTAACGAAGCCAATGCCATTGCTGCAAATGTGTCCATAATAAGGTTTATCCACAACATTTGCGTTACCGTTAGTGGAGACTCTGTACCCATAAAGGCTCCCACCAACACGAGCAAGCAAGCCGTAACGTTAACCGTGAGTTGGAATAACAAGAAACGCTGTATGTTCTGATACAAAGAACGCCCCCACATAACAGCCTTGCCAATTGATGAGAATGAATTGTCAACTATGGTAATGTCGCTGGCCTCTTTAGCCACACTTGTGCCATCGCCCATTGAGAGTCCCACATGAGCCGCCTTGAGTGCAGGGGCGTCATTAGTGCCATCGCCCGTAACGGCCACCACTTGTCCCAACTTTTGTAGTGTTTCAACCAGTCGTTTTTTATCCATGGGTCGGGCACGTGATATGATTTTTATGTCAAGTATGCGGTTTTCAAGTTCTTTATCAGAGAGTGCAGCAAATTCTGGCCCCGTAATAATATTACGATCTGAGTCAGAAGACTTCCACAAGCCTATTTGTCGACCAATTTCTTTAGCCGTTGCAGGAGTGTCACCCGTAACGATTTTAATGTTTATGCCAGCGTCCATGCACTCTTTTACCGCAGCTGGAACATCGCTGCGCACAGGGTCAGCAATGGCAACAATGCCCATAAACTGCAAATGATTGGCTGCAACCTTTCCGTCATTAATAACAGGTTGGTCAGCATCATCAACCACTTGATAAGCAAAGCCCAAGGTGCGCATGGCTCTATTTTGATATTCAAGCAACTGTGCATTAATGCTTTCAGCCTCAACCCCACCCTGCACGCTATGACTGAGTGATAGTACAATTTCGGGAGCCCCCTTTACATAAAGAATACGTTTGCCTGGCAATTGAGCCGAGCGAACAACTGTGGCCATGTATTTGCGTTCGGTAGTAAAGGGCAACTCTTCAAGCACCTCAGCTCCTTCACGCAATGCCACAAAGTCCTCACCTTGTGCATGTAGCCACAAGAGCAAAGCTCCCTCGGTGGGGTTGCCCAGCACCTTAGGCTGTGTGGAATCAGAAAGGTCGAGCGCAGCTGTTGAGTTCACAGCAATGCCCTCCTTTATTAATCGGCTCACTTCATCATCAGCCAACTGGCCATTAGGCAGACCAAAGAAGTTGACTTGATCAACGCGCATTTGGTTTTGCGTGAGCGTACCCGTTTTATCAGTACAAATAACAGTAGTAGCTCCCATGGTTTCGCAGGCATGCATTTTACGCACCAAGTTGTTGGTACGCAACATGCGCCGCATGCTATAAGCCAAGCTCAACGTAACAGCCATAGGTAAGCCCTCGGGTACAGACACTACGACCAAGGTAACAGCTATCATGAATGATTGCAGCATATAAGCAATAAAGGCTGCAATGCCAACCTCAGAGTGAAAGATTTCACTTCCAGCTATTTCAATACCTTTTACCGACAAGCCGTCAACAAAGCACATAACAATGCGACCTACCACAATGAGTGTGGCAATGGCATAACTCACCTTTGTAATAAGTTTGCCCAAGCCATCCAATTGCACATTGAGTGGCGTTTTGACCGAATTATCAATTTGTGCGGCCTCAAACACCTTGCCTTGTTCTGTGTGGTCACCTACGGCCGTTACACGACAGATGCCATGTCCCTCCATTACCTTGGTGCCTTTCATCACGCAATTAGAGGAATAGGTGGCATTTTTATCAAACTGTTCCACATCGGTTGTTTTGGAACACATAGGTTCACCGGTGAGTGTTGATTCATCAACGTTTAAGTGTATGGCCTCCAACAATTCGGCATCAGCAGGCACCTCTTGCCCTGTTGAAAGCACCACGATGTCGCCTACGACAACATCCTTTCGCATGACCTGCGTAGTGTTGCCATTGCGCACCACTTCAACCAATTCGTCATCGTTTACTTGATTCAGTATTGAGAACTCTTTGTCAGCTTGAAGTTCAAAGTAAAAGGCTAAACCTGTGGCCAAAAATATGGCTACAAAGATGCCTACGGGTTCAAAAAAAACCTCGGCCCCCTCGTTCAACCAAAATCGTTCATAAATCGATATGCCTATGCTCAGAGCTCCTGCAATAAGCAAAACAATAATAAGTGGATCAGAAAATTTTTCAGCAAACTGTTTCCAAAGCGGATCTTTAGCTGGAGGCGTTAGAACATTCGCTCCATGCTGTTCGCGACTTTGCGCCACTTGTTCGGTGGTCAAACCTACGTAATGGTGTTTCTTTTGTGTCATATTAGCATACTAATAGTTATGTAGTCCTTGTTAAGTAGACCCCATTCAATAAAGAATAATCGGGATGCCTGGCGCTCTCACATGATGATAAAGCATTAAGTAATGGTAAATACATCGGGATATTTTGAACGTCACTTGTGGTGCAAAAATACATTATTTGTGACTACATTTCAAAAACATTGTGATTAAAAAGTATGTAAAAGCGTCTATGTAAGTAGGTACTCCTACATTTTTGAATACCTACTTACCCACTTATAGTCATTAACTTTATATTTACATTAAAAGCACCTACCTATGAAAAATAGGTGTCCAAAATAAATTTGAACACCTACACATATACGCTTTAGTTCAGGCCCAATAGCCCGACTGCTTTATTATCTTAACCAGGCAATATTGGTTGTTTTGGCCTTTTGTCCGTTGCCATAAGCCACACCAATGGCACGCATGGCAGCGATTCGCTGCTCTTCAAGCTTTACCTCATTGCGATATTTTTCACGCATTTCAAGATCAAGGTCGCTACGCACCTGTCCTTTCATTTCAGCACATAACTCTAAAGCAGATTTATAGCAAGCCGCTTCAGGGTCTATTTGCAACAATATATCAGCCACTTTGCGTGCACTTGCCTGGTCTTGTCCTGCGGCCCAGATGCCACGCGCTTGATTGAGCAGTTGTAAATTGTAACGATCGCGATAGCGCATGTAAATGCTCAACCCTTGACGTATGGCCACATCGCCTCCCTTTGAACAAGCAGGTATGGCTGTTACTAAGGCTAAAGCCTCATCAAAGCGCTGCATATCGGCCAATCGGTTAGCCTCCTTCAGTATGTTATTATACTGCGTGTCATAATAGTTCATTATTTTTGCCTTACCCGTACTCAGCAGTTGTGCTATTTGAGCAGACTTGGGCTTGAGTTGTGCAAAGGCATTGTTATAAGCCTTCACCTCATTAGTACCCACACCATTCACCTCAACATAAGCACTGGCAAACTTTTTTTTGTTATATACATCGGCCACGTAAAGCGTAATGCCAAGGTTACAAACTATTTGGGTGGGAGGCCCTGCTACGATGCTCTTGTCAAGCATATCACAACGCGCTGTTAGCACAAATTGAGCATAGGGTAATTCAGCATTCATTCCATTGTTCACAGCAATGCGAGTGAGCGCATTGGTAAGCATTTGCTCTGAAGCTTCAGGAACTTCATCACTTTGCTGCATCAGCACCACGGCTACAGGTATATCACACTCTTGTGCAGTGGTTGGTAGCGCAGCAAATGGGCTACATGAGCAAAGCAGAATAGCTATTTTGTTCAGCAAACTTTTCATGTGTATTACAAGTGTTTAAAACATTACCGGTAGATACCTATTTTTGTAAGGAGAGGATGGCTATAAAAGTGTTAGCTAAGCCACTTGCCTTTATAGTCCTAAATTATAAAGAATCCCCTCAATATTAAGCGGAAGGTTGAGATGTCAACCGCTTTTTTACTTTTCGCCAATGATAAGCAAGCAACGTCCCAAGCCTCGATTGATGATTTTGCAAGGAATGCTATAAGGTGGCTGTTGCAAAAAGCGTCGTAAGTTACGCGTAAAGCCCTCAGTGTCCTCGGCCATACCATTCTTTTTATACAAAGGTATGCGCACCTGGTCATAGGCAATGTAATTTTCAGTGGCATCGCTCTTGTTAAAACGATGATTGACAGTGTTTTCGGCCATCCAATTGTCAATTATTTCAGTCAATTCATAGCCATCGTACTCTGACTCAAGGTCTATGCCCGATCCATTGTCAAACACGCGCACATCAATGCTTACTTCACGTCCGTTGGCAAACAAATCGTCAAAGTGCTTTTGCAACTGTGCTGTGAAGTTGTCCATGTTATCTTGCACCGCCTCTTCAAGCAACACTGGGGTTTCAGCACTAAACGATGGGTTGCCTGTGCCTTGTGCGCCTGCCACCTGCTTGTTGGTGTAAGCATCAAGTCCTTGCAAGTTGTAGGTGATGCTCTTTTTGGGACCTACCTCACTCACCGTCCAATCAATCTGTAACAATATATCGGCCTTAGCTACTCGGCGCAAACGGTCGAGTGGACTTTCAGACATACTGGCCCCTGATGTTTTGCTACGTATGAGTTTATCTTCAGCACTTAGGTTGTTGATTGATTTTAAACTTTGTTCCATGCTAACAAGTGGGAAACCTTGATCGGCCATTAAAATACCTATTTTGCTCACCACGTTGTTAAGGTCTTTACTCTCGAGCAAGGCCCTACTATAATCGGGTATTTGCACCACTGAGCCTTGGTCATCGAACGTTTGCATAAAGCCATGCTCCTTGCACCAAGCGTCACTTGGCACCACCATGAGTTTAGGCTTTTTTGCCTGACCAAAGGCCATTATAGCAACTGCAAAAAACAATAATATTGAGAAAGAACGTAATTTCATAACTAAAATAGTAAATTGAGATTTATTTTTCACTATGCTTTTTTATACCTATGTAGATAGATGTATGAAAACAACACCATACAAGCAATTAAGCCACATGGCATCATCATTATGTATGCTGTTACGTATGTGTTTTCATTATTCTAACACATGGTCAGCTTTGAGGCGTTCCTTCAATTCACTACGCAACACGCGTACGGTTATTGTGTAGTTAACAAATGCCTTGGCCTTTTCTTTATCGCGAGAGTTGTTACGCTCATCGGCCATGCTAACATACTTCAAGTACTCTCCGCCATCGGCAAAAAATAGGTTGAAATATCGTTCATACTTTTCCTCTGCATTCACCTCTGACACAAGTGGCCGCATGTTGCATTCCTGCTTGCCATGACGTATACCCTTGAATATAACCTCACGCACAGCATTCTTTTTAGCTTGTTCTACAGCGTCAGCTTTATTGCGGCCCGTGCCACTTACACGCAATGTTTGTGAACCATCATGTTCCACTCCTATACACTCAACCTCTGTTGTGTGATAAGCAGATACAGAAGTGGCAGCTGACTGACACCCTATAAGCATGGTGCTTGCCATGGCTATTGTTGAAATGAAAAATATATGTAGCTTCATTTTATGCTGTTTTTTTTGAAAAGTTATGAAGTAAGTGTTCAGCATAAAAAACTGAGTACCTACCTATGTAAAGTTGTGTACATCAAAACTCATAGCCCACATGCAACAACAGTGCACTCATTGAGTTTACGCGTGTAGCGGGAGCTGTGAGTTTGTCGGTGTTAATGTGATTAAAACTGTAACTTATGCCCAACAACCAAGAGTTGCGTTGCTCGCCAAAGCGTAAGCCCAAAGTAGGTGTTATAAAGAAGCCATCATTTATGGCAGAACCCACATTTACTGACCAATAAGGCACCATGCTACGATCGGCCTGCGAAATAAAGTTGCCACGCACATTCACTAATAGCGGAAATGTCCAACAATTACTTGAGCCGCGTCGAGCCTCGTTGTTATTAACATAATACTTTGCGCCAACACCCACTCCTACTTTTAGGTATTCGTTAAAACGATAACCTGCAGTGTAAGTAACTTGCACCGACTGCATGTTACGATGATTAAGCAATACAGTGCTACCCGCATCAAAATCGAGTGCACACCAAAATCCCGTTTCACGTTGTGTGTAGTCCACATAGGGTGCACGATGTGGCTTTTGCGGTAAAATCACCTTATCAGCATCTTGTGCGTATAACGCTGCTGACAATGACAGCATCCAGCTGAATATGATAATAAAATGCTTCATTTTGTAATCAACCCAAAGTTATATGGTGATAGGGGTAAAACACCCTTTACTTAAAAAACATGATTAAAACCCATTAGCAAGTCCGCGAATAATGCCTGCGGTTACGAGGTCGCTGCGCAATTGATCCTTAGCGGCACAGTTGCAAATATCCGTGGCTTATTTTTGTAGTATAGGTCTATATTTTCTT
>URDV01000072.1 GCA_900546605.1 uncultured Prevotella sp. | reverse complement strand
GCTGCCGCTTTTATAAGAATGCCGCGGAACGAATCAAGCCCTGCATTTCTTCTTTCATGATTAATAGTAAACTATTATCGCTTAGCGTGTATGGCATAAATTATATATTCGTTCATATTTCGAACATACTTTTATTGTGTCAACATCCCTATAGTGCTTATGCATAAAGCAAAATATATAGGCTACGCCCTTACATTATAGACGTAAAAGTAGATTCTGTCCTAAAATTGCAGGCGTTAGCCTTATGTTCTTATAGAACGAAGCGAAGCAATCGTTCGTTCTCTTCTTGTGATAGTAAGCGACAAAAATATCCCGTGATAAGTAGCAGGAAAAGCATGAATTAAATACCTCTGCCAACAAACTTATTCAAAGCAAATACTTCATTATAAAGAGCAAAACATATGCAATATATGACATATTCTTGTTGATTATAAAAAAAATGAGTACTTTTGCAAGTATAAAAGTACCTACGTACTTACAAAACAAACCCGACACAGGGTATGTTGAAATAGAATTTTATAGTCACACTAAATATGAATATATCTTACAAATGGCTGAAAGAATACGTTGACTTCGACCTTACGGCACAACAAGTGGCCGACGCGCTAACAAGCGAAGGACTTGAAGTAGACGGTGTTGAAGAAGTGCAAGCCATCAAAGGCGGACTTGAAGGTCTCGTCGTAGGACACGTGCTCAGTTGTGAGCCACACCCCAATAGCGACCACATGCACATTTGCCAAGTTGACCTCGGACTTGAAACTCCCCAACAAATTGTCTGTGGAGCACCCAATGTAGCTGCAGGCCAAAAAGTAATTGTTGCCACTATCGGTACAAAACTTTATGACGGAGAACAATGCTTTACTATAAAAAAGTCAAAACTCCGTGGCGTTGAAAGTTTAGGCATGATATGTGCTGAAGATGAAATAGGCGTAGGACAAAGCCATGATGGCATCATCGTGCTACCAGCCGATATCCCCGTAGGGATGAAGGCTGCCGAATATTATGGTCTTGAAAGTGATTATGTAATTGAAGTAGACATTACCCCTAATCGTGCAGATGCATGCTCACACTATGGCGTAGCACGCGACTTGTACGCCTGGCTTGTGCGCAATGGTCATAAAACCGCTTTGCACAAAATGGATGTATCGACATTCGCAGTCGATAACCACGACCTCGACATCGACATCGATGTGCAAAACACAGAGGCATGCCCACGCTATTGCGCAGTAACTATTAAAGGCTGCGAAGTAAAGGAGAGCCCTGAATGGTTAAAGGAGAAGCTTAACACAATAGGCTTGCGCCCTATCAACAATATTGTAGACATTACTAACTACGTAATGATGGCCTATGGCCAACCCCTACATTGCTTTGATGCCGACATGATTGAAGGTGGCAAAATCGTGGTTAAAGCCATGCCCAATGGCACAAAATTCCAAACCCTTGATGGGGTAGAGCACACCCTAACCGATCGCGACTTGGCCATTTGCAACGCGCACGAACCTATGTGCATAGCAGGCGTTATGGGCGGACGTGGTTCAGGCACCTATGATACCACCAAAGACGTGTTGCTCGAGAGTGCCTACTTCCATCCTACATGGATTCGTAAGAGCGCACGCCGACATGGCTTGAGCACAGACGCATCCTTCCGCTTTGAACGTGGCATCGACCCCGACGGACAAATATATGCGCTTAAAGTTGCCGCCCTCTTAGTCAAAGAGTTAGCTGGAGGCACCATAAGCATGGACATAAAAGACATTGAGGCTCCAGGACTGACTAAAAAGTTTAATGTCGACTTAGAGTATAAATACGTACACGACCTTGTAGGAAAGGATATTCCTGTTGATGTAATCAAGGAAATTGTAACCTCGCTCGAAATGAAAATCGTAAGCGAAACGCCCGAAGCCATCCAACTCGAAATTCCAGCCTATCGTGTCGACGTGCAACGCCCCTGCGATGTTGTAGAGGACATCCTCCGCATCTATGGCTATAACAACGTCGAAATTCCTACAGCTGTAAAGTCAAGCCTTACCATAAAGGGCAACGTAGATCGTGCCAATAAACTTGAGAATATTGTAGCTGAACAACTCGTAGGACAGGGCTTCCGCGAAATACTCAACAACTCACTCACTAAAGAGGCCTACTACAACAACTTAAAAGTTTATGCCGCTGAAGAGTTAGTTCACGTGCTCAATCCCCTCAGCAGCGACCTTAACGTAATGCGTCAAACACTCTTGTTTGGAGGTTTAGAGAGCATAGCACACAACGTTAACCGCAAGAGTGCCAATCTGCGCTTCTTTGAGAGTGGAAACTGTTACTATTACAATTCAAGCAAGCACACAGCCGACCATACACTCAACGCCTATAGCCAAGCACACTTCATCGGACTTTGGCTTACGGGCAATCGCATACAAGGCTCATGGGCACACCCCAACGAGGCTTCGAGCATATACGAACTCAAGGCCTACGTTATGAACATACTCACTCGCTTAGGCGCTGAATTGGGCGGAATGAAAATAGCTCACGGACAGAACGACATCTTTGCCAAAAGCCTTGCCATAACCGATCGCAACGGAAAAGTAATGGTCGAAATGGGCTTGGTAGCCAAAGCTATTACCGCACAATTCGACCTTGAACAAGAAGTGTACTATGCAGAAATCAACTGGTCAATGTTGATGAAAAAGTTGCACAAAGGCACCGTATCGTTCAAGGAAATCAGCAAATTCCCTGCTGTAAGCCGCGACTTAGCTCTACTGATTGACAAAAACGTTGAGTTCGGACAAATAGAGCAAATAGCATATGCTTCTGACAAAAAGTTCCTCAAAAAGGTTGAACTCTTTGATGTATATGAAGGTAAAAATCTGCCCGAAGGCAAGAAGAGCTATGCTGTAAACTTTATTTTGCAAGACGAGGCCAAGACTATGAACGATAAGCAAACCGATGCTATCATGAAAAAAATCATAGCTAACCTCGAAAAGCAATTAGGAGCTACATTACGCTAACACTTTAAACTATAAAGTCGTCTTATCTTTTATGAAATTCAAAATTTTTTCTTATTTCGGGAGGCTATTTTTTTAGATATTGAAAAGGAAGTGTGGCGAGCTACACAACCGATGAAAAATTCTAAAAACATCCCAAAAAGAAAGATAAAGATTGAATGTAGAAGAGATAAACATCAACCCGTTGGCGGAGTCCTTAGTTAGGAGGGATAACAAGTTGACAGGTTAACAAGTAAGCATGCCGTACATAATTTATTATGTTGAAGTCAGAATGGCAAGAAGTTTTAAAAACTTGACAAACTTGCCTCTTACCCTGTTTGCTAACTTGTTTACTTGTTTACTAATTCCGCCAACACGTAAAACATCCAATATCATCTTCGTCAGAAAAGTTTAGACAATTTCAATAAATCAAAAATATAAAAACATACTCCCATGGGAAGAGCTTTTGAATATAGAAAAGCAACAAAGCTGAAACGTTGGGGTCACATGGCCCGCACATTTACAAAGTTAGGCAAACAAATTGCCGTAGCCGTAAAGGCAGGTGGCCCAGGACCTGAAAACAACCCCACACTGCGTGCTATTATTGCTACTTGTAAGCGCGAAAATATGCCCAAAGACAATATTGAACGCGCCATCAAAAACGCATGTGGCAAAGACCAAAGCGATTATAAAACCATGACTTACGAAGGCTATGGTCCTCATGGCGTAGCCATCTTTGTCGACACATTGACCGACAATGCCACACGTACCGTAGGCGATGTACGTTCCGTCTTCAACAAGTTCAACGGAAACCTCGGCACAATGGGGTCACTTGCCTATCTCTTCGACCACAAGGCAGTATTCACCATTCGTAAAAAGGATGGCGTCGACATGGACGAACTCATTCTTGACCTTATTGACTACGGCGTAGAGGATGAATATGACGAAGATGACGAAGAAAACAGCGTAACTATTTATGGCGACCCCAAGTGCTTTGCACAAATCCAAAAGCATCTTGAGGAAAATGGCTTCGAAGTGCTAGCTGCCGAGTTTACTTACATTCCTAACGACCTAAAGGATGTTACGGCCGAAGAACGCGAAAGCATAGACAAAATGGTTGAACGACTCGAAGAATTCGATGACGTACAAACCGTTTACACCAACATGAAACCTGCTGAGGAATAATTATTCCGCACAGAATGAAACACTTTGATTTTCAAACGCAAGGTGTATGCTCAAGGAGCATACACCTTGATTTGACAGATGACAACCACATAGTTTCTGTAACCTTCGACGGGGGCTGTCATGGCAATCTTCAAGGAATAGGAACTCTTGTGAAGGGAATGCATAAAGACGACGTAATAGCTCGCCTTAAAAACATTCATTGTGGCAATAAACTCACCTCATGCCCCGACCAATTGGCACAGGCTTTGCAACAAATAAAGTAAGCTACCGAGTAAGTTTTATTTTAAACTTAAGGTTATGAGGTTATCAAGGACTTTAAGACAAACTTTATCCGTTGGCGGAATTCTTGGTTAACGTGCTAACAGGTTAACAAGTAAATAGGGTGTTCAATTTTATGTTCTCGTTTTTGATCGCGTTTTAGCAACTTAAAATCTTGAGAATCAGTGAATTGAATGTAAAATATAAGATAATTATAGCTATCAAAAGGCCAGAAGTTGTTTCGCACAAAATTATGTTTTACTTATCGAATGGTTATCAATGATTTTGATGATTACTACATTGTTTTTGATACCCAAAAGGGAACATCAAACTGGACACCCTAGTAAGTAAGTATACTATACACTATTTATTATGTTAGTTTGAAGCTAAGAAGACATGGCAAACATATAGTAAACGTGTTTGTTAACTTGTCAACAAGTTTACTCATTCCGCCAACGCGTTAACTTTATAACCTCAAACCTCTCCCATAACTAATGAAGACCAGCATACTCGTTGCTACGTATCTCTGTTTGATAAAACGTAGCACCAGTTTGTTTTGAGCGATACACGTAAGCAAATGTAACCCCATTATCTTTAATCTCTTTATAGTCAGCATTATCAATCAAGCGTTGGCATAATAAATGATGGAGTAGGGGAATTTGTTCACGCATAATAACCTCATTTGCCCCCGACACGCTATAATACATGGTGTAAATGCGCTCTTGCGGATTATAAACCAAGCTATCGAGTTGTGTGCCAGGTTCAGCCTCTTGTGGACAGTTGTTGGCCGTATATTGCGCAGCCTCCTGTTGCAATATTTTGTCAAATTTATTCACACATGATGTGCATATTACGCTGATAATCAGCACCTTTACGGCATTTTTGAATCTCATATTGAAAAGTTGAAGATTTAAAAGTTGAAAAGTTCTGAAGTTGAAGATCTCAGAAGTTGAAGACTAACTTTACAACCTCATAACCTCCAACATCAAAACACCCTCGGTAACTACAAAACTTACTCGTACAAAATTATGAATAAATATGGAATATAAAGCACAAAGTGGCATACAAATAACGCAAGCCGAAGCAGACAAACGCGTACAGTTAGCCGTTGAGCTTTTTAAGCAAGGATACAATTGTTCACAAAGCGTAGTAGCCGCATTTGCCGACCTTTATGGGTTTAATCGAAATCAAGCCCTACGCATGTCAGCATCATTTGGTGCAGGAATTGGTCGTATGCGTCAAACGTGTGGTGCAGCCTGTGGTATGTTTATGTTAGCAGGTTTAGACTGCGGAGCAACAGAAGGATCCGACCGTGAAGGCAAAAGTCATAATTATGCCGTTGTGCAACAGTTAGCCCAAAAATTCAAGCAGTCAAACGGCCGATGTCATAGCATTATATGTGCCGAGCTATTAGGACTTCAACAAGTGTCATATAGTCCCGAGGCATCAGCCCGCACAAGCGATTATTACAAAAAGCGTCCTTGTACTGAAATGATTCGTACAGCCGCCCACATCTTTGCCAACTATTTGCTTCAAGCAGAATTTGAGTAAGTTTTGAGTTTTCCTGAAAATGAGGTTTACGAACAAGTTTTGAGGCTTAAAGTTATGATGTTATAAACTATCCATCACATAGCCCATAGCAAGCGTATCGTCGTCGTGGGTTGAAGTTATTAGGTTATAAAGTAAGTTCCCTAACTTCTCAACTAACGTGTGGGCACCACAGCTAAACGTATGAACTTTTTAGTTCTTCTATAAAACAAAATGAATCGGTGTTATGTTTAATTACAAAAAACTAACTAGGGCAAGCTAAGCAACACTTTGGGTTAACGTAACAAATAACAACAAGCAAAGTTTGACATATTCAACGTTATTACCTCTCATCATCTAAACCTATGGAGACGCTGCGTTTGCTTTGAGCTATGCACTCTCCATTGGGCTTTCGGATTGCCTTTGCTAAACACTAAAGCTATGTTATTCTCTTTCTTTAAGTTAATTGAAAAGAGAATTCTCCTCAACCCTTCAACTTAAAAAGAGCAACAAAGAGTATCCTCCTCAACTTAAAAATAGTCTCCCCATAAAAAACTCCGCAACTCAAAAAACTCCCCATCCTCAAATATCCCCCTTATGATAGACAGAGCAACCATACAGCGCGTAATGGACGCTACCGACATAGTTGATGTGGTAAAAGAATTTGTAACGCTACAAAAAAGCGGAGCAAATTACAAAGGCCTATGTCCATTTCACAACGAGCGAACACCATCGTTTAGCGTATCCCCCACCCGGCAATTGTGCAAATGCTTTTCATGCGGCAAAGGCGGTAATGCCGTACACTTCCTCATGGAACTAGAGCACATGACATACCCTGAAGCCATCAAATGGCTCGGACGAAAATACGGCATAGAAGTCAAAGAAAAGGAACTAACCGATAAAGAAAAAGCACAACAAAGCGAACGCGAAAGCATGTTTGTGCTCAACGAATGGGCAAGCAACTATTTTCAACACACACTACACGACACCCCCAATGGCGTAGCCATTGGCATGGCCTACTTCCGTTCACGTGGATTCAGAGATGACATTATACGCAAATTCGCCTTAGGCTATTCACTCGAACAACGCGACGCATTAGCACAAGCAGCATTAGCTCACGGCTTTAAAAAAGAATTCTTACTAAAGACAGGACTTTGCTATCAAACAGACGATGCACGTATACTTGATCGTTACCATGGCAGAGTCATTTTTCCCGTACACACCGTTTCTGGACGCATCGTAGCCTTTGGCGGACGAGTGCTCAACACAGCAAAAGCCAAGAACGTAGGCAAATACGTCAACTCGCCCGAAAGCGAAATATACAGCAAGAGCCATGAACTTTACGGACTTTTCCAAGCCAAAACTGCCATTGTAAAGCAGGGAAGATGCTTCCTAGTCGAAGGCTATACCGACGTCATTTCCATGCACCAAAGTGGTGTAGAAAACGTAGTGGCATCATCGGGCACATCACTCACCGAGGGACAAATACGCCTACTACATCGATTCACCAACAACATCACAGTTCTTTACGATGGTGATGCCGCAGGCATCAAAGCCAGCATGCGCGGCATAGACATGCTACTCTCTGAAGGACTCAACATCAAAGTTCTCTTACTTCCCGATGGCGATGACCCTGATAGCTTTGCCCGTAAGCACAAAGCTGATGAGTTTCAAGCCTATATCGATACACACCAGGTTGACTTCATCAAGTTCAAAACAGACTTGCTCTTGAAAGACGCTGCTGACGACCCACTAAAAAAGGCCGAGTTAGTTACCAACGTAGTACAAAGCATAGCTGTCATACCCGACAACATTGTGCGTCAAATGTACATTCACGAGTGTGCCACCAACCTCGCTGTAAGTGAAGAGCTTATAGTTAACGAAATCAACAAGCAACATCGCCTAAAGCAACAACAGGAAGCTAAAAAGAATAATCCCCACCACGACCATAACACGCCTCAAGTTCCTACCTCGGATCCAACTGACCAATCTGGCATTCAGCAACTTTTAGCTACAAATGCCGAATTGGCTGAAGAGCGCATACTCATTTCGTTAGTTATACGCTATGGCAATCTGCCCATGGACGTAACATCAGCTCCCGATAGTCACGACGTGTCCACCAAGGCCGATAATGCACAATGGCAGCAAGTGTGTGTAGCACAATACATTAACAACGACTTAAATGCCGATGGTCTTGCGCTACGCAACGAACTCTACAAAAAGGTCATGAACGAGGCCTTACAACATTGCGCCCAACCTGAGTGGAGCGCTCTAGCCTACTTTCTTAACCACCCCGACCCCGAAATAAGTCAGTTAGCGGCCGATGTGGGGCAAGACAACTTCATACTAAGTAGCAAACAGCGTGAAATGTATGTTGATGACAAATATCGCCTCGACGACCTTGTGCCCCGCATCTTGCACGACTATAAGCACTCTATTGTCAAGGAGCAGCTCAAGCATTTGCTTACCGAGTTGCGTAACCCGCAGCTTATGACCGACCCTGAAAAAGCCAAGCAACTCATGCAGCAATACATGGAAATCAGCATGATTGAGCGCGAACTTGCTAAGGTCTTAGGTGACCGCGTTATACTGAAGTATGGCAGCAAAATGTAATGATGCTCATTTTGAGGGAACGTGTGAGGTAAGTTTTATAATTACCGGACTTATAAGGTTGTTACTTATAAAGTTAGCCTTAAAATTTGCTGATCAGAAGTTACTAACTTAGCACGTGCGGGATGAAAGCCCAGCCAACACATAGCACTAAATTTGCTGTCGAAAACGGCGAAGCAAAGCTGAGTCGCTAAAATGTAAACACAATATAAATGCCCAGGGCAAACGAGGCGACACCCTGAGTTTATTGAGTAATTTCATAAGTAGGTGTTCAAAATTATTTTTACATTGAAAGTGCATTCCATTATTTTGAAAAATATTGACTATGTTGTTTACCCTCTTTGCCTACCCCAACATTCCTAAGATTTCTGACATGGTAGGCGATAATATGAACAATATTGCTCGTCAAACAAATAGCGAACCGACCTTACATCTAAGAGGACAGAACAAATAAAGTGTTCGGCTGAGTACAATCAAAGCGTTGCGGAAAGTGGCAGCCCCATAGCTATCAAGCCTAAGGGAACTGAACTTCGGAAAATCGGAGTGCAATGTAGATTCAGTTATTTTAGTATACTATTTCATTGAATCTTCCCTTGGCTTTTTCTTTGATTAATTTATTGTTTTTGAAAATAGACCTTAGGGAGTTGGATATATCGTATGTTTTATTGATATTTTGGCTAGCCTTTGTCACACACTTTATCTGGCGAGCCGTTTTCTCTTTACAATATTTCCCTATACATTCCGTTTTATACGCACTCAAAATGCCATGAAAATGTGTAGGCAAAAGGGCATAGCCTTACGTTCTTATAGAGCGATGCGGAGCAATCGTTCGCCCCTACTTTAGATAAAAAAATCTTGTGTATTACGCGTTGGTGGAATTAGTTAACGAGTTAACAGATAGGTTTGTCAAGTTTTTTAATCTATATAGCATTCA
>URDV01000071.1 GCA_900546605.1 uncultured Prevotella sp. | reverse complement strand
TAGTACTCAATGGCACATGAGCATAGTACTCAATGGCACATGAGCATAGTACTCATATCTGTAAATATTGCAATTTGACAACATTGTAAAAGTGCAAATGAAACAAGGTAAAAGTACTATCACTTTGTTTCATTTGCACTTTTGCTATATAATATATGTCATGGTCGGATTTTTACTTTATAGCCCAACCTGCAGCATGTGTAATCTTAAGAGGAATTTCGGTGTTGTCGATTTGGCCATGAAATTGTTCGGCTCCTACTCCTACGGCAAAGACGGGGACGTAGCCATTAGAGTGTCCTCCGCTTTGCCAGCCTATTAATGCACATTCAGCCATAACAGAACGTGCGGCATCAGCTAAAGCGTCAATTTTGGCATAGAGTGTTTTTTTATCCTCTGCCTTTTTGTCAGTCATGGCTTCAAAAGCTTTTTGCAGACGGTCTTTTTGCTTGTCAGTTATCTTAACTCCATCGCCAAAGCCCCAATTTTCTTTTAGGTCAGCTTCGGCTTTGGCCCAAGTAAATTTGTTGTCCAGTTTTTCACTTAATTTTTTTATGTGCTCGCTATAAGCATCAACACTCATGCGTTGGTAGCGATATAAGTCGGTGTGTAACTGATATGGGCCACGGCCTAACGAAAGTCCACCCGTTTCGTGGTCGGCTGTAACAACTATTAATGTTTCATCGGGATGTTGTTCGTAGAATTCGTAAGCTACTTGTACGGCTTCGTCCATATCTTTAAGTTCACGAAACATGGTACCAGCATCGTTGCTATGGCAAGCCCAGTCAATTTTACCACCTTCAACCATTAGGAAAAATCCATCTTTGTGTTTCTTGGTAAGGAAGTTAATGCCAGCTCGTGTTACTTGTTGCAAGGTCATGTCCTTTGATGTGCGGTCAATGGCGTAAGGCAGACAACTGCGATTGTGGTTACTGGCTTCTTGTGTTTGCAGCAGAATGATTTTTTGTGCCTTAGAGGCTTTGCGCTGATAGTCTTTATAACCACGTGCTATGGTGTAGTTTGCGCTTTCGCATTGAGCATAGATGGTGGGTTGTGATTTATCGTCAGGGTTATTGGGCTGCATGAAGTCAGATCCAGCGTAGAAATCGTAATTGGCCTTGATGAGATCTTTGCTGATGGCATAGTATGAGCCTCGTGCGCCTTGATGTGCATAGAACGAAGCTGGGGTGGCATGGTCAACGCTAACGCTTGTGCTTATGCCTACGGCAGCTCCTGCTTGTTGTGCCCAATATGCAATGCTATTAACAGGGGTAGTGGCATCAGCCTTCATGCCTAAAGCTCCGTTTTTTGATTTATGACTGGTAGCCAATGCGGTTCCTGCAGCAGCTGAGTCGGTTACACCATTGGTGCCTGAATAGGTGGTGACAAGTGCTGCGTAGGGAAATTGCGTGAAGCAGAGTGGTTGTACTCCAATGCGACCTTCAAGTGCTGCATAGTAGGTTTCTGTTCCGTTTACTTGATTCACACCCATACCATCGCCAATGAAGTAGAACACGTATTTGGCTTGTTGGGCTGCTGCTGATAGGGTGGATAGTAGCAAGGCGGCAAGCAAATAGAACTTTATGTTTGAGAATCTTGTCATGTATAGATATTTTTGTGTGATAAATAAAAATGCCGTTCCAATCTTGTAGTTGTGTGATTGAAACGGCATTTGTTTTAGTGATGTTATGTTGCAGCTATAGGGTTAAGCTGCAGCATAATGTTTAGTCGCAGTTAGCGAGTTTGTTGTCAGAACCGAGCACATCAGTGATTTTGTGCTTGTACATTTGTTCCATGAGGTCGCGAGCAGGACCGCAGTACTTACGAGGATCGAATTCACCTGGCTTTTCGTTGAATACCTTACGTACGGCAGCGGTGAAGGCAAGACGTGAGTCAGAGTCGATGTTGATCTTGCAAACAGCGCTCTTAGAAGCCTTACGGAGTTGCTCTTCGGGGATACCAACAGCATCAGGAAGCTTACCACCATTTGCGTTGATGATGTCAACATATTCCTGAGGAACTGATGAAGAACCATGAAGTACGATGGGGAAACCAGGAAGCTTCTCCATGATAGCATCGAGAATGTCGAATGCCAAGGGAGGAGGAACGAGCTTGCCAGTCTTCGGGTCGCGTGTGCATTGTTCGGGAGTGAACTTGTAAGCACCATGTGAAGTACCGATAGAGATAGCGAGTGAGTCAACACCTGTCTTTGAAGTGAAGTCGATAACTTCTTCAGGCTTAGTGTAGTGGCATACGTCAGAAGAAACTTCGTCTTCAACACCAGCCAAAACGCCGAGCTCACCTTCAACTGTTACGTCATATTGGTGTGCGTATTCTACAACCTTCTTAGTGAGGGCGATGTTCTCTTCATAAGGAAGTGAAGAACCATCGATCATTACAGAAGAGAAACCGAGGTCAACGCAGCTCTTGCAAAGTTCGAAGCTATCACCATGGTCAAGGTGAAGTACGATTTCAGGATGGTGGCAACCGAGTTCCTTTGCATATTCAACAGCACCTTCAGCCATGTAACGGAGCAAAGTCTCGTTTGCATAGTTACGGGCACCCTTAGAAACCTGGAGGATAACCGGAGACTTGAGTTCAGAAGAAGCCTTGATGATAGCTTGAAGCTGTTCAAGGTTATTGAAGTTGAATGCGGGGATTGCATAACCACCGTTGATGGCACGCTTGAACATCTCGCGAGTGTTCACCAAGCCAAGTTCTTTGTAGTTTACCATAATTGATAAGTAATTTTATAAATTATATGGATGTTATTCCATGTGCAAAAGTACAATATCTTGTTTAAAGTTACAAGATTTGTGTTTGTTTTTTTGTTACCAAGCAAAAAGTGGGTAATTCTTCATGCGTTCATTGACGCGTTTGCGCACATCGGCTATGACTGTTTCGTTGGTGGGGGCGTTAAGCACGGTTTCAATCATATCGGCAATTTCGTCCATTAGGTCTTCTTTGGCTCCGCGGGTTGTAATGGCTGGTGTGCCTAAACGTATGCCTGATGTTTGGAAGGCTGAACGAGTGTCGAAGGGTACCATGTTTTTGTTGACAGTTATGTCGGCTGCTACTAAAGCATTTTCGGCTTGTTTACCTGTTAAGTCGGGATATTTTGAACGTAAATCGACTAACATAGAGTGGTTGTCGGTTCCTCCACTTACAATACTAAAACCTCTTTGTTGCAGTTGCTGGGCTAAACGAGCTGCATTCTTTTTTACTTGTAGTGCATAGACTTTAAATGCAGGTTGCAAAGCTTCACCCAAAGCTACGGCTTTTGCTGCTATTACATGTTCTAAAGGACCGCCTTGTATGCCTGGAAATACGGCACTATTGAGCATTTGGCTCATTTTGCGTATTTCTCCTTTGGCGTTCTTTTTTCCCCATGGGTTATCAAAGTCTTTGCCCATTAAAATCATTCCACCACGTGGACCGCGTAGGGTTTTATGGGTGGTGGTAGTTACGATGTGGGCATATTTTATGGGATTGTTAAGTAGTCCTGCGGCAATGAGCCCCGCGGGGTGAGCCATATCTACCATAAAGATAGCTCCTACCTTATCGGCTATTTGGCGCATACGTGCATAATCCCACTCTCGGCTGTAGGCAGAGCCGCCCCCTATTAGCAGTTTGGGCTGGTACTGTATGGCTAATTGTTCCATTTCGTCGTAGTCAACGCGCCCAGTTTCTTTGTTTAAGTTGTAGCCAATGGGGTTGTAGAGTATGCCTGATGTGTTGACTTTAGAACCATGTGACAGATGTCCTCCGTGGTCGAGGTTGAGTCCCATAAAAGTGTCTCCAGGATTGAGACAGGCCAAAAAAACGGCTGCATTAGCTTGTGCGCCAGAGTGTGGTTGTACGTTGACATATTCGGCATCAAACAGCTGTTTGGCGCGTTCAATGGCTAAAGTTTCTATTTGGTCAACAACTTGGCAACCACCATAGTAGCGATGACCAGCGTAGCCCTCGGCATATTTGTTGGTAAGCCATGACCCCATGGCTTGCATCACTTCGTTGCTTACAAAGTTTTCAGAGGCAATGAGTTCAATGCCTTGTAGTTGACGCTGATGTTCAGCTTCAATGAGTTCAAAAATCTTTGGGTCTTTCATATGTTCGATTTGTTTTGCAAAATAATGAAATCGTCTAAACTCTTATGAATTTTAGGATTTGCCCTTGTTTTTGAATTTCATAAGAGTTTAGACTATTTCATTACTTTTTTACTGAAAAGCCAAAACGACCGATAAAATCACCTAATCCGTAATAGGCTCCATGTAGGTAAACCAGAGGATTGCTTTTGTCAAGATGCCACTTGCCTTCGGCATCAAGATAACGTTTATCGGCTTGCACATTGACAACCTCAGCTATGAACATGTCGTGTGACCCAAGGTGTACAATCTCTTTCACTCTGCACTCTAAACTGAGTGGTGATTCGGCCACAATGGGGGTATTTATGGCATGTGATGGGGCAGGAGTAAGGTGCATTTCATCGAATTTTCGGTAATCGCGTCCTGAGCGCACTCCGCACCAATCAGTAGCGTGTGCTAAGTCTTCAGTCGTTAGGTTGATAACAAACTCCATGTTGCGTTTTATGATATCGTAGGAGTAGCGTTCGGGACGAACTGAAATGTAGCACATGGCAGGATTTGTGCAAATGGTGCCAGACCATGCCACCGTGAAGAGGTTATATTCTTCGGGACTTGTGCCGCACGATATGAGCAGAGCAGGCAATGGATAAATCATTGTACCTGGTTTCCAATCAAGCTTTTCGTGCATTATACTAATTTTATATTGTCAAGCTTTTGTTCTTTCTCACAATATTTACATTGTATGATGCCATTCTTTGCATCAATCAAGTGAAAATGTGTGCGCATAGGCTCGTTGTTGGTAATGCATTTGGGATTGGCGCATTTCACAATGCCTACAATTTCGGTGGGTAGGGTAACACAACGCTTTTCAACTACTTCATAGTCGCGAATGATGCACAAGGTTACATTAGGCGCAACAACGCTGAGCACATTGAGCTCGGTGTCGGTAAAGAATTTGTCGGCTATTTTGATAATGCTTTTGTTGCCCATTTTTGCACTGGGTAGATTATAACCTACCATAATTTGTGACTTGATGTCCTCGAGGTGCAGTAGACGGACCACTTGAAAAAGTTTGCTTGAAGGAATATGGTCAATAACGGTGCCGTTTTTAATAGCGGCTACCATGAGTTCCTGACGTTTCATTTTTGTTGCTTTTAAAGGTGTTACGTATGACTTTTTGCCACTAAACTATTATTTTTTTACTTCATCGAGCGTGATGCCCAATACATCACAAATGATGGCTTGTCGAGCATATAACCCGTTTTGAGCTTGTTGAAAATAGTATGCGTGTGGGTCACTATCAACATCGTAGGCTATTTCATTAACACGGGGTAGGGGATGTAATATTTTCATATTGTCGCGTGCTCCTTCAAGCATTGACTTACGTAAAATGTACACGTCCTTAACACGCTCATATTCCATAAGGTCAGTAAAGCGCTCACGTTGTACGCGTGTCATGTATAGAATGTCGGCTTGCTTTATAACGTCAGAGTTAAACTCCTCATGTTCTTCAAACTTGATGTTATGCTCACGGCAGTAGCTTTTGTAAACCTCAGGCATAGCCAATTCTTTAGGTGCAATGAAATGGAAGGTGGGGTTAAAATGACGCATAGCCATGATGAGTGAGTGTACTGTTCGACCATACTTTAAATCACCTACCAAATAAATGTTGAGATTTTCGAGCGTGCCTTGCGTCTTGTAAATACTGTAAAGGTCGAGCATAGTTTGTGAGGGGTGTTGGTTTGCACCATCACCTGCGTTGACAATAGGCACAGGAGCAACTTCGCTTGCGTAGCGGGCTGCACCTTCAAGATAGTGGCGCATGACGATAACATCAGCATAGTTGCTTACCATCATAATTGTGTCTTTGAGTGTTTCACCCTTTGACGAACTGGTAACTTTGGGGTCGGTAAACCCTATAACTCTTGCGCCTAAACGATTGGCTGCCGTTTCAAACGACAAGCGTGTACGCGTAGATGGTTCAAAAAAGAGTGTGGCAACGACTTTATCGTCTAAAATTTTACGATTTGGGCGTTTCTCGAATTCTTGTGCCATTTGTATGAGATACATGATCTTCTCTTTTGACAAATTGGCAATTGTTACTAAGCTGCGGTTTTCACTCATGATTGTTTTGTTATTTGAGGTCGGTGTAAAATTAAGTAAAATATTTTATATGAGTAGGTGTTCGATTTTATTTTTCACATTGAAAATATATTATTGGGACATATTGGAATGTTGACATTTCATTCATTTGATGGTTCTTGTTGCCTAATAATGGATGATACGTAGAGGATATTTCTTCGTACGATGCAAAATTAAACGATGTGAATGATAATGAAAAAGCAAAAGTGTGTGAGTATGTAGGTGTTCAAAATAATGCAGATGATAAGTCAAAACAATATTGAACACCTACTTACATATCTTCAATGCGTAAGGATGGTTCTTTTTTTATTTAAACATATAGTTATCTTTCAGTTGCTTTTTGTAGATATTTAAGTAAATCGGCCACAACGAAACTGCTTCCTCCTACATATATAAAGTCGTGTTCATTAGCTTGTTGGAGTGCTGCATTAAATGCATTGGGTACGTTGTCAAATAGTTGTCCTTGTAGGTTGTGAAGCATGCCTATGCTAGCTATTTTGTGTTCATCCATGGCTCTGTGAACAGAGGCTCGCGTCCAATAATAGTGAGCTTGTTTAGGTAGTTGCTGCATCACATGTTCAACGTCTTTGTCTGAGGCCATGCCAAACACTATGTGTAATTGTTCATACTTTGTAGCAGTTTGACATAGCTGGTGACTTAAATATTGCCATCCACCTGTGTTATGCCCTGTATCGCACACTATGGTTGGTTTTTGCTGAAGTACTTGCCATCTACCTTGCAACCCAGTCGTTTCACACACATGTAATAGGGCATATTGCATGTCGTTGAGTGTAAGCTGAAACATAGGTCGCAATAGATTGTAGGCACACAATAGTGTGTTGGTGTTCTTAATTTGACATTCGCCCTCTAACTGCCCCAAAAGGATGTTTCCATTTGATGTCGTATATTGGCGTTGCCCTTGGGGATTGAGTGTAGAACTGATAACATGTGGTGTATCTTCAGCAAAGTAAATGGGTGCATTCATTTCGGTGGCCTTTTGTTCAAACACAGGTCGCGTTTCCTCGTTAGCTTCACCAATAACAACAGGTATGCCTCTTTTAATAATACCTGCTTTTTCGCTTGCAATCTGAGCTAAAGTGTTACCTAAAAATTGTGTGTGGTCTAAGCTAATGTTAGTTATGATTGATAGACAGGGCGTTATTATATTTGTGCAGTCAAGTCGGCCTCCTAATCCTACTTCAATAATGGCTATATCTACTTTTTCATCGGCAAAGTACTTGAGCGCCATGGCTGTAGTTAACTCAAAAAAGGATGGGTGTAAGGGTTCAAAAAAACTTCTTTCACTTTCCACAAAATCAACTACGTATTGTTGTGAAATCATGACTCCGTTAATGCGTATACGCTCTCTGAAATCAACTAAATGAGGTGAAGTGTAAAGTCCCACTTTAAGTCCTTTGTGTTGTAACAATGCGGCTAAAGTGTGTGCACAACTGCCTTTGCCGTTTGTTCCAGCTACATGTATGGTTGTATATTTTTGATGTGGGTGGTCAAAATGCTTATCGAGCAAGTGGGTATTTGATAATCCCTCTTTATAGGCTGCTCCCCCTACATTTTGAAAGAGTGGAGCTGCGTTAAATAGATATTCAATGGTTTGATTATAATTCATGAAAAATGTGTAAAAGGCGTTTAATACCTAATTTTATGAAAAAAACGAGCTGACCAGCATTTAAATGCTCGTCAACTCGTTTTTTTCTATTTGTTAAAATAATTTCTGAAAGCTCTGAAAATCTTGCTCTTAACATTGTCGTTAGGTTGCAGGTTCTTTTTATCCTTCAATGCTTCCATTGTGCCTTTTTCGTCCTTATCAAGTTTTTCGGGAATGTAGACGCTAATGTTTACAACAATATCTCCTACACCGTATCCATAGCCTTTTACAGCGGGTAGTCCCTTCCCTCGTAAACGTAAAGCTGTTCCAGGTTGTGTACCTGGTTCTATTTTAATGCGAGCTTTACCCGTGAGAGTCGGAACTTCAATAGTATCACCCAAGGAAGCCTGTGGAACGCTAAGTAGCAAATTGTAAATAAGGTCTGTCTCATCACGAATGAAATCGGGGTGGGGGGCTTCTTCAATAATAACTTGAATGTCGCCAGGTATGCCATTGTGCATAGCAGCATTACCTTTGCGTGGAATGTTTACCACCATTCCTTCGCCTACTCCAGCGGGAATGTTGATTTCAACGACCTCTTCACCCTTTACAATGCCTTCTCCATGGCAATGGTTACATTTGTGTTTGATGATAGTGCCTTCACCATGGCAGGTAGGGCAGATATCTTGTGTTTGCACCATGCCAAACATACTGCGTTGGGTACGCATAACGTAGCCTTGTCCATGACAAGTTGAGCAAGTTTCGGCTTTTGTGCCTTTTTCGCAACCGCTACCGCCACATTCGTTACAAGTGATATCTTTTTTCATCTTGTATTTCTTCGTGACGCCAGTGGCTATTTCCTCAAGTGTAAGCCTTACCTTCATGCGCATATCTGCGCCTTTGTATTGCCTAGGTTGTGCTGCACTATTGCCTCCACCGAAACCTCCTCCGAATCCACTAAATCCGTGACCTCCGAAAATATCACCAAAAGCACTGAAAATGTCATTAATATCCATGCCTTGTGCTCCGCCAAAGCCACCAAATCCTTGTGCCCCGTTAACACCGTCAGCACCAAACTGATCGTAACGTGCACGCTTGTCGGGATCGCGAAGCACATCGTATGCTTCAGCTGCTTGCTTAAATTTTTCTTCAGCTTCTTTATTGCCAGGATTGCGATCTGGATGGTACTTTATCGCAACTTTTTTATAGGCTCTTTTTATTTCGTCAGCGCTTGCATTACGCTCTACGCCTAATATCTTATAATAATCTTTTTCGTCGGCCATAATTGTTTTCTTGTGGTGATAGCATGTTGCAAAAAATGAAGGTGGGGGCTTACACTTACTTATTCATTGAATGAGTCTAAACTTTTCAATAAAATAGACTATTCAAAGTAGTGCGTATTATTGTCCTACCACTACCTTAGCATGGCGAATCACTTTGTCATTGAGCAAATATCCAGGTTGCACACAGTCAATAATGTGATTCTTTTGTTCGTCATTTTGTGCGGGAATGAGTGCTACCGCTTCATGAAAGTCTGTGTCAAAGGCTTTACCAATGGTGTCCATGCGTTGCAACCCTTGTGCGCTTAGTGTTTTGTTGAGTTTGTTGATGATGAGGTCAACACCTTCCTTTAGGGTAGTAACATCAAGATCGGAAGAGCGTCGTGTAGGGAAAG
>URDV01000070.1 GCA_900546605.1 uncultured Prevotella sp. | reverse complement strand
AAACTTACCTGTTAACCCGTTAACTTGTCAACTTGTTTACTAATTCCACCAACGCATAAGATAGGCTGCGGCTCGGCATAACATTCAAGCAAGCTTGACACATTTTTATTAGTAACATTTTTTATTAGACATGACAGACATTCAAACACGTATAAAAGAGATGTTGCAGTACTTGCAACAAGACATTTACGAAAAGGATACAGAAATAGCATTGGCACTTTTGGCCGCACTATCGGGTGAAAGCATTTTACTTTTAGGCCCTCCAGGTGTGGCAAAGTCAATGGTAGCACGACGCATGAAATTAGCTTTCAAAGGGGCAAAGTCATTTGAATACTTAATGTCACGCTTTTCAACACCTGATGAAATTTTTGGACCTGTCAGTATAGCACGACTTAAAGAGAGTGATAAATATGAACGTGCCACAGAAGGATTCTTACCCACAGCAGATATAGTTTTTTTAGACGAGATATGGAAAGCAGGACCTGCTATTCAAAACACGTTGCTAACGGTTATGAACGAAAAACTATTTAGAAATGGTAATCAAGAACTCCGCTTACCTCTTAAGTTGCTTATTGCAGCATCAAATGAACTGCCTGCTAAAGGTGAGGGATTAGAAGCCTTGTGGGATCGTTTTATTGTACGCATTGTGTGCCAATGCATTCAAAATGAAGATGTATTTAGGCAGATGCTTTGTAATATGAACGACATTGTCGATGTAACCAAGCCCATGGCTAAAACGAAGGTTATGCCTATAACGCATCGCGAATATACAAACTGGCAAAAAGAAGCACAAGAGATTACACTTGATACAACACTATTAAATGCTATTACCTACATACGCCAACACTTGCAACGTGTTGAGGTTGAAGGTTCAGAACTTACCCGTCACATCTACATCAGTGATCGTCGGTGGAAACATATAGCACGATTGCTCCGAACCTCAGCTTACTCACAAGGGCGCAACATGGCACAAGTTACCGACCTGCTTCCTATGTATCATTGCCTATGGAACGAACCTGACGAGATAGCCCCCGTTAGACGCATTACACTTGCTTCTATTTTTGCCCCATACAAAGAGCGTATTGAGCAATTGGCCAATGGCGTAAAAGCCGACTTGCGTGCTCAAAATGCACAAGCAGCCTTGGCAAAGGCCGTACGCGACAATGATCATCGTGATGACAACCTGCTCATTTATAACCGACTTTTTTATCAAGTTGAAAATCATGGAACAGGGCACACCTATGTTTTTATTACAGATTTTAAAAGAATGCCAATGAGAAGCAAGGTGAATGCACCAGCTCAAGGTATTATATACCCCAACCCCACGAATACAGCCCAGCGCATAGTGCGTCTTTTTTCGCCCGATGTTATGAGTGGTATACCATCGAGCCAACGTGAGCAAGTAACTCTGTGTCGTGACAACTCACACATATATATAAATGGAGTAGCATTTAATATGCGGCAAAGGGGAAGTGCTTTGCTTGATCCCTCAAACGGGAAAGTGGGAGGAGGACTTTTTAACACTCCTATAGAGAACCCCACTAACACTAATTCCACGGCCAATGCATTTACACATTATGAAGATGATATTGAAACAGTTTGTAATGAACTTGACAATGTACAACGCCAGGTTAATGACAATCTATATGTAAACAAAGACGACAAACGCGAAATAGAAACTTACTTACAACAACTTTACAAACAAATAGCCCTGTGTCGCGTTGACATTCGCAAGCTGCTTTATGATGAATAACCATGAATCACACCTATACCCATCCAGCCTTTTACATGAAGTTGCTGCACACATTTGTCAACACGGGCGAGATGCCCGATGTGCAATATTGCGCTGATGATGCATTAGTTAAATATTTAGCCGAAACCATGCGTGATGTGCAACTTAAAGCCTTGGTGCAAAGTGATGTTATTGCGGCTCGCATCTTTGTTGACACAATGGCACAATTTATTCAACTATTTTTGCAAAAAGCTGCATATCAACAGCAACGCTGCAGTTTTGAAAAAAAACAAATAGAAGAAGCTGCCCAATGGAGCATTATAAAAAGACGTGACAATTGGCAAGCATTGGTGCAACGCATTGACGAGAGCCATAGAGAACATGGATTTGATAACCTTTTCTATAGCCATGAATTAGGGCAAAACGAAGGTTACAAAAACAATGCCCTGTGGGAGTCTATGCTAAACGATTGGGCCGGCAGCATTGATTGGATGTTAGCACAGCGTAAAAGGGAGTTGATAGACGGAAGGCGCAAGCTGCAAGATATGCAATTGCGCAATAACCTTACATCGGCCATTCACTATATAAAACAACATGGTATAGCTAACGAACGCTTTTACCAAGCATGGGCCTTAATGGGCGGACGTTGGAATGTGTTAGAATACGAACGATTGCAACAGGTGGTTGACTTTCAACGCCGCTACCCCATCCTCAATAAGATAACCCATCAAATGGGCCGAACCGCAGACCCATTAGGACAAAAAAGCATCGGATACACAACAGGCAGCATAGGGCAAATGGAACATGCATCACAAAGCGACATTACAGGCATCAGCATGGGACACGACTTAACATCCTTACTGCCCATGGAGTGGGCTCAATTTATGGATGACGATATGCAAGATATTTTTTTGCAAAAGTACGTCACGCATCGACTTCAAACTTTTGGCTACGAGAGCCACTCTATCAATGCCGCACGCAATTTACACAAAAAGCCAGCCAGACCACTTGGTCCTATAATAGTGTGCGTAGATGTTTCGGGTAGCATGATGGGAGAACCGAGTAAAATTGCACTCTCACTCATGATGCAACTATGCGAAATGTGTGAACGTAAACAGCGTGACTGCTTCTTAATTGCATTCTCAGTTACTGCAACCCCCATAGAAGTGCTACACGACCGTGCCCAATTGTTGCAATTCTTTCATCGTAAAGCCGAAGGAAGCACTGATGCTCGTCACCTCATGAATGTCATGCTACAATTGCTCAAGTCAAATGCGCGCTATGCTGGAGCCGATGTTTTATGGATTACTGATTTCCGCATTCCCCTTCCAGAACCTCATTATTTTAGCGAGATGGAACAATTACAACATGATGGAACACGCTTTTATGGATTACAATTAGGAATGGCCGAAAACCATTGGACCAGACATTTTGACGAAATGTACAAAATTGAAGACGTCAAAATGGAAATCAGATAACTAACAGTTCTATCAATTACCCATTGGCGGAATTCATAATTAAAAATTCCGCCAACGGGTTTAAATACCTTAATTTTTAATCTTGCAAGGGCAGGGTAAAGAGCCAATAAAAACGTAGTTCCCAAGTCGCTTAGCGCGTATGACATAAATCACACATCTTTCTTCAATTTTTGAACCTATTTATTGAGCCTACCCATTGGCGGAATTAGTAAACAAGTTGACAAGTTAACGGGTTAACGGGTTAACAGGTAAGTTTGCCAAGCTTTTTAAGTTTCCTGTCATTCTGCTTTAACATAATAAGTGGTGTAAAGCATACTTACTTGTTAACCTGTCAACTTGTTAACCCGTTAACTTGAAATTCCGCCAACGCATTGAGCCTATATCCCATTGTGCTTAAGTAGGTATTCAAAATTAGTTGATATGAGTTGGTGCAGTATTTCGTTTAGAGACATAGGCTGAAAAGGGATCGTAGCGGGCTATGTGACCAGTGAGACCTATGTTTATGGGCAAAAGAATACACCAAGGCATATCAACTAATTCTGAATATGATTATATCAACTAATTTTGAATGCCGACTTACGACCTACTTACCTACTTAATAGCGTACCCACCACCAACGAGGAATACCATCAGTAAGTGAAGCCATCCCCTTTTCATCAGTATACTTCTCTATTACTTTCAATAAACGTGGCACAATAGGCGGTTGACACACGCCAAACACAACAAAAGCATAACGATCTTCCCACCGCAAATTATTAGGTCCCCACAAGTCAAAATAATGATTAAAATCAAATGGCTCATTTGGTCTGCTAAGAGCAAAACGTAACATCACATCAAGAATTCTGGAGTGTAATATTGACGGGCGTGATGTCTGCAACAAAAAATACTCATCGAGCACATCACTAAATGTCATGGGGCTAATCTTTTCAACACGCTTTTGCAAATAACGACAAATAATCCAACCATAGGCATCATGAAACGTTTTATCAACATCACCTGGATGCACGTTCACACTTCTAAGGCACACATAAGCTTTAATAGGCTCTGTGCGCGACATTTCAAGAGCAGCATCTACTCTTGCACCCGCTAACATATAACGCCTTAGCAATCCATTATAGCACTTATGCCCAATACCCTCCTCATCAAGCATGCCACGTTGTAGTGTACGCATATAAATAATACAAAGCTTTACGATATCCTCCGCGCCTCGTATTTTTTCAGCCATACGGCATATGCTGTACACCACCCAGAAAAGCGCCATACGCGAATACTCATCCTCGCGACTATTAATACCACATAAAGCAAGTTCTAAAGCCTCTTGCCATTTACCTTGCTTACGAAGCATTAAGATTTCAATTGATGACATATTACCTATAGTTTACCTCATTGACGAATTTTTTTTGGGGGGGGGAACGAGTTAACAAGTAAGTATGCTACACACAACTTATTATGTTGCCCCAATAGTTAGGAACTTTAAAAACTTGGCAAACTTACCTGTTCTCCCATTAACTAATCCCACTGTTTACTAAATCCGCCAACGCATGTAGTTGGTAACAAAGCAACAAATTAATCAACGATTAGAAGGAACAAATGACTCATACGTTCCGTTATTATAGAACACACGAATCTCTTTTATTCTTCGTTCATCTTTGTCAATATTTATCGCAGTTGATATTACACTACCATTACCCCTTATCGTCGATCGTTGTTCACGTCTCGATCCATAGGCAGCTACTTTTTGCTCAATAGTAGGATGCGCTATTTGTTCTTGCGTAAATAGTGAACGTTGTTCAATGTTTTCACCCCCCAACTGTTCTTCAGCAGTCACGGAGTTTTCACTTGCAGAGGCATCTTCATTTGTTTTCTCCGCCTGCTGCAACTCATCATTCCCCTCATGTCCAGCAGCCAACATAGTTCCCTCACCAAACATTAGCCAATTAACATTTATTTCAGGAAAACCTTGGTGGATGCCCATAATGTGTTTACTTGTTGGATTGGTACGTCCTGTCAGAATACTCGACAAAGATGCTGGCGATATACCCAAGCGAGCAGCAAAATCTTGTTGCGACATTTTTGCATACTCCATGATGGTTCTTATTCTATCAATCATTGTCATCTTCTTTATTATATAGGTGTTATGTTACGTAATTTGAACTGGTTTGCTGTGTTACGAGCAAAAAACGTACTGTATTTTTTTCGCAAAATAGAACAACGTTATTACTAATAGTAGTAAAGTTGTACCCATGCCATGCATTCATAAGCTGAAGCCATAAGAGTCCGCCAAACATCTAAATATGTACATAGCCAACTATTCATGCTTATGAGCCTTGAACACAATTTGTACGATAAACAATAGGGTGATATATGCCAATCGCCCCCTTTTGCAGTACATCTGTTTTCGTTTACAAAGATAAATAGAATAGCACATTTAACCAACATATTTGTGAACAAAATGGTAGTTTACATTTAAATATCTAACATTTACATTCATATATACCATAACACAAATGTAATTATCAAATTTATATTTCAATAATTCACGTTTCTATACCCGACATGACTGTTATTAGAGATAAAGTTTCTTACAAAATAGAATAATCTTTGATATTCAGCAAGTAAGTAAATTTCTTGCCCATAAATATACAGCATTTTATCATACATACATTCATTCGCTTTATTTTATCCAACAAATACATAAACAAACTATTTTTTTACGTGGAACCCAATACATTACATAGATTTTTTGAGCATACATATTTATTAATCAACAAAATCAGTTTTTCTTTTAATATTTATATTTGTGTATGTTTTATTATGTAAATTCCCGTTTGTCTACCCTTCCATCTTCTTTACATTTACATATACAAATGTATATTTGTGTATTTCATTTCCTATATTGCATTAAGTAAATGCAAATAAATCCTTAATGTAAATATTAACATTTCAAGCATCTCACCATTGCCGTGAAACAGGACAATTCATACAAACGTACAATTCAAAACCTACGAATCAACCACAGAGAGCGTAAAAGCCACCTTACTAATTGATTATCAATAATTTACACTATTTTAAATCAGTCTTATACATTCTTCAAATAGAATACATCATACCACGTTTTGCTATATACACATTACATTACTAACCAATATTTTAAATAAAACATGCTGAAAACAGCGCTACCACCTTCATTTTTCCCTTGAATTTACATTTTCTTCAAAAAAAACAGGTAGTTCAGCCATCAATAGGTAAAAATAGGGTACAAAAATGGCCTGATCAGATTTCTGAAGTAGCCTATTTTTAACAAGATGATGAGTGTACTCATGGCATAATATCCTTGACAAATCTCATTATAAATAATAATAGAACAACATTATAACGTAATAAAGAGATACGAAAGAATAGAAAATATGAACAAAAATAGAGGGAACAAAAGAAATACCCCATTCATGCAAGTGGCGTAATATCAGCTGTGCACTTTTGTCAAACATCCACCCCTCACATTCACCTTACAACAGCCTTGAGCTTAGTCCATACATGATAAAAGATCACAGCAATAACAAATAAAATTTTCCCCTACCCTATTCACATAAATACAAATAAGGCTTTGCTGTTTGTCCAGCAATGCCCTATTATGTCAAGTCTATTTTACCTATAACGACCTGTTAGAAAGCAACTAATGTAATATAAAATATATTAACTCCTTCAGCAATTCACCATTAGGAGTATGTGAGCCCTCAGCCCCCTTTAAGCGCGCATCAGTACGTCTTATTTCAGCTAAAATATTCATCACTTTCATAGCCGAATAATTGCGCATTGCAGGCAATACATTTTTACGCACCTGCCACTCAGTCATACCCAGCCAAGCCGCAATGCCCTGTTCAGTTCGCTGCGGAGCATAAAATGAAAGCATCAAGTTTGAGAAGTATTTAAACAACACACTCAGCGTTGCCTGAATAGGATTAGCCTTTTCATTTGAGTCAAAATATTTCACAATTCTATTAGCCTTCAGCACATCCTTATTACCTATCGCATCCTGCAGTTCAAAGTTATTGTAATTTTTTGAAATGCCAATGTTCTTCTGCACCTCATCAATTGTAATCATTTTTTGATTCTCAGGCAGAGTCAGAATGAGTTTATCAAGTTCAGATGCAATACGGTTCAAATCAGCCCCAATAAAGTCAGCCACCATTTCAGCAGCTCCAGGAGCTGCAGTCAAATGTTTTCTGCGTAAATAATTCTGCACAAATGTCGGCAGCTGATTATCGTAGAGTTTTTTCGACTCAAAGAGCACACCCACTTTATTTATCATAGTTGGCACCTTCAGTCGGCGATCAATTGTTCCGTTTTTATGACAAAATATCAGTACTGTTGTAGGTTGCACTTGGCGCAAATAAAACTCTAAATGTTCCAAATGCTTTAGCCCTTGTGCTTCTTTCACCACAATCACTAAATGCTGGGCAGCCATAGGATATGAGCGAGCAGCCGCAATAATAGCATCAATATCAGCCTCAGCACCAAAGAACGTCATCAAGTTAAAATCGCGTTCTTCGGGCTGTAGCACAGAGTCAACAATAAAGTCAGCCACACGGTCAATGTAATACCCCTCATCACCCATCAAGTAGTAAATAGGCTTAATATTACCAGCTTGCACATCACGCACAATTTGCTCATACGTAATACCTGCAGGCTTCTTTTTAAAATTCGAATACCCAGCCATTACCAATCATACTTTAGGTGTCGCACCGTTTTGCGTTCCCCAATAATGAGTTTCATACTTTCAATACCTATTCTAACATGCGTGTTAGCAAAGTCACGCGTCACTTTATTATCGCTGGTTTCAGTTTTCACACCATCAGCCTCCATCGGATTGTCAGACACCAGTAGCAAGGCACCAGTTGGAATATGGTTAAAGAATCCACATGAAAAAAGCGTAGCCGTTTCCATATCTACAGCCATCGCCCTTGTTTCACGCAAATAATTTTTAAATTTTTCATCATGTTCCCACACACGCCTATTGGTTGTATACACAGTTCCTGTCCAATAATCGTGACTATTATCGCGCAAAGCTGTTGACACAGCACGTTGCAACATAAAGGCAGGCAGAGCAGGCACCTCTGGCGGGAAATAGTCATTCGAAGTACCCTCGCCACGTATACCAGCAAGGGGCAAAATATAATCGCCCAAATGCGTTTTCTCCGATATGCCACCACATTTTCCTAAGAACAAGCAAGCCTTAGGTTCAATAGCTCCGAGCAAATCCATAATCAAAGCAGCGTTCGGACTCCCCATGCCAAAATTAATCATCGTTATATCCCCTGCTGTTGCAGTTCTCATGTTCGCATCAAAGCCTACAGGTTCAACTCCACATTGCTGGCAAAACATATCCACATAATTATTAAAGTTTGTCAGCAAAATATGTTTTCCAAAGTTCTCAAGCGGCATTTTGGTGTATCGCACCAACCAGTCGTCAATGATTTCCTCTTTTGTTGTCATATTAATTTCGTAATTTTGCACACCATTAAGGCACGCCTTGTTATTGTTAACTATACGTTGGCAGAATCAGCAAACAAGTTGACAAGTTAACGGGTTAGCAAGTAAGTTTGTCAAGTTTTTAAGTTCCTTGCCATTCTGACTTCAACACAAGTAGTGTATGACATAGATACTTACTCGTTAACAAGTCAACTTATTACCCCGTTAACCAATAATTCCACCGACGAGTTATTTATAAGGTGCAAATATACAAAAAGCCACTCCATGCAGCAACTCAATCTTCCGCCTTTCGACATAAAAACGACTAATAACAATGGTCAGATTTCCATCTACGACTTTTTGCGTCGACGCTACCTACGCCTCACCCCCGAGGAGTGGGTACGCCAGCACTTTACCCATTATTTAGTTGAGCACAAAGGCTACCCCGCAGCCTTGTTAGCCAATGAGGTAACCATCCATGTTGGCGGAGTGGCACGTCGTTGTGATAGTGTTCTTTACAATCGCAATGGAGGCATGCCACGTGTTATTATTGAATACAAAGCCCCACACATTCCTATTACCCAAGCTGTATTTCAACAAATTTACTCCTATAATAGTGTGTTGCGTGCCAACTATTTAATAGTAAGCAATGGCAAGCAACACTATTGTTGCTATGTTGATTATAACAACATGCAAGTAACGTTTTTACCTGACATACCCAACTACAATGAGCTGAAATAAAAGCATACAGGTTAACGGATATTTTAGTTAACGGGGTAACGGGTTAACAAGTTAACGAGTATTTTAGTTAACGGGGTAACGGGTTAACAAGTTAACGGATATTTTAGTTAACGGGGTAACAGGTTAACAAGTTAACGGGTATTTTAGTTAACGGGGTAACGGGTTAACAAGTTAACGGGTATTTTAGTTAACGGGGTAACAGGTTAACAAGTTAACGGGTATTTTAGTTAACGGG
>URDV01000069.1 GCA_900546605.1 uncultured Prevotella sp. | reverse complement strand
ACATTTCAAGAGTCGGAGGGAAACATTGCTTGCTACGTAAAGCCTGGCTTTGAACATGCCCCATTTTAAAAGTAAAGTAGGGTATAGGTCGTTTTTTTTTATGATGAGAGTTAACGAAATATTTTATTCACTACAGGGTGAGGGATTTTATACAGGGGTTCCCTCTGTGTTTATACGTTTGTCAGGGTGTAATTTACAATGTTCTTTTTGTGATACGACACATCAATCGTTCGTTGAAATGTCTGAGGTGGAAATTGTGCGCCAAGCCGAATCCTATCCAGCTAAGCATGTTGTAATAACAGGTGGTGAACCTTCATTGCAACTTACAGAGTCATTGATTAATGCTTTGCATGAGGTGGGCAAGTTTGTGGCTGTTGAAACAAACGGAACTCATAAGTTGCCTTTAAATGTTGACTGGATAACTCTATCGCCCAAAGATGCCTTTGTTGGTACATTAGCTTCGAAGGTCGTTTTAAAGCAATGTAATGAAATAAAGGTAGTGTATACAGGTGAACCCTTACATGATTATAGTCAAATTCATGCAATGCACCATTTTATTCAGCCTTGTGATACAGGGGATGGTGAGAAAAACAAAATTGTTATGAATGGGGCTATTGACTATTGTTTGCAACACCCACAATGGCGTTTGTCATTGCAAACACATAAACTAATTGGTGTGAGGTAAAAAAGTTTTTTCATGCTTATTATGGTACGGAATACGAACTTTGCCACAAGGCTTCTGTAACTTTATGATTGAAAATGAAAAAGACATGGACGATTGATTCTATTTAAAACTCATCAATCGTCCATGTCTTATTCATTATTTGAAGTACCTCTTATGCTTTTATTCGCTAAAATAAGCTTTTGGCAAGGTGCGGCAATTGTAAGTTGAGGCCATTACTTCACCATAGGCACCAGCTGTTCTGAACGCAATGAAATCACCACGATGGGTTTCGGGTAATACTTCGTCGGTGCTGAATACATCACTACTTTCGCAAATGGGACCAACTACGTCATACTTGTTGGCAACAGCATTGGCAGGAGCTGAGATGTTTTGTGTGTAGTGATGTGAACCATACATGGCAGGGCGGATTAATTCAGTGAAACCAGCATCCACAATCACAAATTTCTTTACATGTCCCTCTTTTACATATAGGGTTCGTGCAATCAAACTACCACATTGCCCCACAACGCTGCGTCCCAATTCAAAGTGTAATTGTTGGCCTTCACGCAATTGTAAATGCTTTTCGAATAATGCAAAGTAATCTTTGAAGTTAGGAATAGGATTGGTATCGGGCTGCTCATAGTCTACCCCTAAGCCTCCTCCTACGTTTATATTACGGGTTACTATACCTTCCTTGTCGAGAATATCTTGAAGTTCATTGATGCGTTGACATAAAGCTTCGTAAACGGAAAGGTCAAGTATTTGGCTACCAATGTGGAAATGTAAGCCCGTATACTCAACTCCTTGTAATTCTTTAGCTCGATGTATGGCAGCAACCATATCCTCCATAGCAATGCCAAATTTATTTTCATTCAATCCTGTTGTGATTTTGGCATGTGTGTGTGCGTCAACATTAGGGTTAATACGGAAAGCGACGTGTGCTTTTTTGCCCATTTTAAGTGCAATATCATTAATCACTTCTAACTCGGGCAAACTTTCAACATTGAAGCTATGAATGTCTTCGTTCAGCGCTGTATGTATTTCGCGGTCACTTTTTCCTACACCAGCATAAACAATGCTATTGCCAGAAAAGCCAGCCGCACGTGCAGCTTCAATTTCACCTCCCGATACACAGTCTGCGCCCAATCCTGCTTCAGCAATAATTTCAAGTATGCGCGGATTAGCATTTGCTTTTACTGCAAAGTGTACGTGGAAGTTTGTGCGATTTTTTGTTTCGTCCTTTATAGCCTTTAATGTTTGGCGTAAGTTATCAAGGTCGTAGTAGTAGAAGGGTGTTTCAAAACCCTTAAATTTATCAAGTGGAAAAGTCATTAGTTTCGGCGTTTGTGTTATATATAAAATGTCAAGGGTTAAGGGAAAAAATCTTTACAGCCCTTATCCCTTGACCCTTGTTGTAATGATTACGCTTGTTGATTATTGAAGAGCTTCTCGCTTAAAGCACAAAGCGCAGCCTTTTTGTCAGACTCACGAATCAAAAAAGAAATATTGTGGTTACTACCTCCATATGAAATCATGCGCACAGGAATGTTTGCCATAGCCTCAGTAACTAAGGTTTCAAAACCAACATTGCCCCAACGTAAATCACCCACAACGCAAATGATGCACATGTTCTCGTCGATGCTTACAGTACCATATTTTTTTAGTTCTTCAACAATATTAGCCAGGTGAGCATTGTTGTCGATTGTGAGTGTAACTCCCACTTCACTTGTTGTAACCATGTCAATGGGTGTGTGGTTTACCTCAAAGGTTTCAAACAATTTGTGTAAGAATCCTGTGGCCAACAACATGCGCGATGACACAATTTTGATGGCTGTAATGTTGTCCTTTGCAGCTACGGCTTTGATGCTTCCGCTTTGCATTTCATCATTTATGATTGTGCCTGGTGCTGAAGGGTCCATTGTGTTAAGTAATCGTACGGGAACTCCTGCATAGTGAGCAGGTTGTATACAAGTAGGATGAAGAATTTTGGCACCAAAATAAGCCAACTCTGCTGCCTCTTCAAAGTTTAGCTGACGTACGGGAGTGGTGTTAGGCACAAATCGTGGGTCATTGTTGTGCATGCCATCAATGTCTGTCCAAATTTGTATTTCATCAGCACGTAATACTGCACCAATAAGGCATGCAGTGTAGTCAGAACCGCCACGCTGTAGGTTGTCAATATTGCCCTTATCATTGCGGCAGATGAACCCTTGCGTAATGTATAAATCGTAATGAGGATTCTTGCTAAGGATTCCATTTAGATGCTCTTTAATGTATGTCATATCAGGCTCACCATTGGCATCCGTCTTCATGAAATCAAGTGCAGGAATCAACATGACTTTAACACCTTGTTCTTTTAGGTAGTTTGTCACCATGTTGGTACTCATTAACTCGCCTTGTGCAAGAATTTCCTTTTCAAGTTTGTCAGTATACTCACAACTTGTTAGTTCATGTAAATGCATGAAAATGTCATGCAACAACTCGTCCGTTTTCTTCTTGTTGTCGTTTTTGTCGTAGAGCTGGTCAACATGCTGACGATAAAGTGTACGTAACTTATTGATGACGCTGCTTGCACCTTCAGGATTATGCTTTTTTATGTAGTCGGCAATTTCGACAAGAGAATTTGTTGTACCCGACATGGCCGATAGCACAACTATCTTGCGTTCACCATCGGTAATGAGTTGGCAAACATCTTTCATTCTTTGTGGAGAGCCTACTGAGGTCCCGCCAAATTTCAGAATCTTCATAATATAGTATATAGGGTTATGAATTAATTTCTTCGTTAATATGCCCGTCAGCGCATCTGTAAACCACGCCCGGAAATTCGTTTAATAGGTTAAGGTTGTGTGTAACCATAACCACAGCACTACCTTGTTCGCGTACAGACTGCAAAATGCGCATGATTTGTCGGCTTGTCTCTGGGTCAAGGTTGCCAGTGGGTTCATCAGCCAAAACAACTTTGGGCTTGTTGAGCAGAGCACGTGCTATGCACACACGTTGTTGCTCACCACCTGAAAGCTCATGTGGAAAGAAGTCAGACTTATCACCAAGGCTAACAAGTTCAAGAACTTCTTTTATGCGTTGAGCGCGGTTCTTTTTCTTCCAACCTGTGGCTTTCAGAACAAAGTCAAGGTTTTGCTCAACAGTTAATTCGCGCAGCAGTTGAAAGTCTTGAAAGACTATGCCTAATTGCCGGCGTAGCTGTTGAATCTTATTTCGCTTGGCTTTTTTAAGGTCCACATCAAGTACTTCGGCTTCTCCTGATATTATAGGTAACTCCCCATAAATCGACTTCAGCAACGAACTCTTTCCGCTCCCTACTTTGCCTATTATGTAAATAAAGTCATTGTCGTCAACCTTAAAATTCACCCCATTAAGAATCGGGTGGTCGTGATGACGCAATTCAACATTTTGCAGTTGTATTAGCATAAGTCACATATAGAATGTTGAATAGATGAGCACGTAACAATGATGGCAAATACTTGAATACCCATTCATCAATAACATACTACCTCTATTCGCAATGTACATTAATAGTCAACACGCAGTCATTTTCAGAAAAATGATAATGTGTGTTTGCTTAATCAAGTTTAAGTACAGCCAAGAAAGCCTTTTGTGGAACTTGTACGTTGCCAATTTCCTTCATTCGCTTTTTGCCACGTTTTTGTTTTTCAAGCAGTTTGCGCTTGCGGCTTATATCACCACCATAACATTTGGCTGTAACATCTTTTCGAACTTGCTTAACCGTTTCACGTGCAATAATTTTAGCACCAATGGCAGCTTGTATTGCAATGTCGAATTGTTGTCGTGGTAGCAGTTCTTTTAACTTTTCGCACATACGACGGCCAAAGTAAACTGAGTTGTCAACATGGGTTAGCGTTGAAAGTGCATCAACAGGCTCGCCATTTAGCAAAATGTCAAGTTTAACAAGTTTGGATGGACGAAAGCCTATAGGGTGGTAGTCGAATGAAGCATATCCCTTTGAAATACTTTTTAGCTTGTCATAAAAATCAATCACGATTTCGGCCAAAGGCATATCATAATAAAGCTCAACACGATCGCCTGATACGTATTCTTGCTTTACTAATTCGCCACGTTTGCCTAAGCAAAGCGTCATGATATTTCCAATGTATTCAGTGCGTGTAATGATTGATGCGCGAATATAAGGTTCCTCAATATGATCTATTTCAGTTTGGTCGGGCATACCAGCGGGGTTATGCACCTCTTTCATTTCACCATGCTTGTCATAGATGTTATAGCTAACGTTGGGTACTGTAGTTATAACATTCATGTTAAATTCGCGATCAAGACGCTCTTGCACAATTTCCATGTGTAAGAGTCCGAGGAAACCGCAGCGAAAACCAAATCCTAAAGCCACCGAAGACTCAGGTTGGAACGTTAATGAAGCATCATTTAGTTGTAACTTTTCAAGACTTGCACGCAGTTGCTCAAAGTCCTCTGTCTCAATAGGATAAACCCCAGCAAACACCATTGGCTTAACCTCTTCAAATCCGTCAATAGCCTTTTGACAAGGGTTAGCTACCGATGTAATGGTATCACCCACCTTTACTTCCGTTGCTGTTTTTATGCCGCTAACAATGTAGCCCACATCGCCACAATGGAGTTCTTTACGTGGTGAAAGGTCCATTTTCAAAACTCCCACTTCGTCGGCATGATAACTCTTTTGTGTGTTTACGAAAATAACATCCTCGTCTTTGTGAATGGAGCCATTGACAATTTTAAAATAGGCAATTATACCACGGAAAGGATTAAATACAGAGTCAAAAATCAAAGCTTGTAAGGGTGCCTTCTCATCCCCTTTGGGAGCGGGAATACGTTCAACTACAGCACGCAGGATGTCTTCAACCCCTTCGCCAGTTTTGCCTGATGCGCGTATGATTTCCTCACGTTTGCAACCTAATAAATCAATAATCTCGTCTTCAACCTCTTCAGGCATAGAGTTTACCATGTCACATTTGCTAAGCACAGGAATAATTTCTAAGTTGTGCTCAATGGCCATGTATAGATTCGAAATGGTTTGTGCTTGCACTCCTTGTGTTGAGTCAACCAATAGTAGGCAGCCTTCACAAGCGGCAATGCTACGTGATACTTCGTAAGCAAAGTCAACGTGTCCCGGGGTGTCGATCAAGTTTAAACGATATGTTTCGCCATCCATTTGATAGTCCATTTGTATGGCGTGACTTTTAATAGTAATACCACGTTCACGTTCCAAATCCATGTCGTCAAGCATTTGGCCCTCAGTAACCTTGATGGTTTGAGTGCGTTCAAGCAAGCGGTCGGCCAATGTGCTCTTACCGTGGTCAATATGTGCAATGATGCAAAAGTTGCGAATATGATTCAAAATGGTAATTTTTTAAAGGGTAAACTTTTTATGCATTAGAGCGTTTCAACTCTATATAAAAAGGAGTAAATAAGTAGGTGCCCAAAAATATCTTTACATTGAAAGTGCATTATCAAGATGCAGATGCGCCTAAGAAAGTGCTTTCGATGTGAAAATAATGATAGTATAAAATACTTTTGAGCATCTACTTAAATGTGTTTAAAATTTTTCAGCCTCGTCAAAACTCACAGCGTGTTTTAAATCCTTTTCGCTAAGAATCACATTTTCCCCTTTAATGGGCCAATCAATTCCAATGCTTGGATCATCGTAGCGAATAGAGCATTCAGACTCAGGTGCATAACGATTGTCTACCTTATAGGTGAATACGGCCGTGTCACTTAATACCTGAAAACCATGTGCAAAGCCGCGTGGAATAAATAGCTGACGCTTGTTGTCGGCAGAAAGTTCCACTGCTACATATTTGCCAAAGGTGGAAGAGTCTTTACGCAGGTCAACGGCAACATCTACGACAGTGCCTTGTAATACGCGTACCAATTTGGCTTGAGAGTCTTGTCCTTTTTGAAAGTGTAGACCGCGCAGTACGCCACGTGAAGACATCGATTGATTGTCTTGCACAAAGTGTACTTCGTGACCTATGGCACGATTAAAATCCTCTTCGCGCCAAGTTTCCATAAAGTATCCGCGTGCATCTTCAAACACACGGGGTTCTAAAATCCAAACGTCGGGTATTTCTGTCTTAATGTAGTTCATTTTCTTATTGTATATGTTGAGCGTTAGTGTGGCATATGCTGTAATCTTATGACATTAGCGCTTTGTTTTATTTTATGATGACTTTACCATCAGTCAATTCTGCCGTAAAGTCAGTTTGGTCACTATGTTCCATCATGAAGTCACACAAAGCATCTTCAAGGTGATGCTGAATAGAGCGTTTTAGCGAACGTGCGCCATACTGAGCATCAAATCCCTTATCAACCAAGAAATGCTTCACTTCATCTGTAACATGTAATGTGTAACCATTCTGTTGCATGCGTTGGCTGAGATCCGTCAGTTCAAGCTCGGCTATTTGTAATGCACTTTGCTTGTTGAGGGGGTTAAACATGATAATGTCGTCAAGACGATTCAAAAACTCTGGTGCAAACTGCTTGCGTAGGGTTTTCAATATAATGTCTTCAGCAGCTTCACCCGTTATGTCGTCTGTCGAACGATTAAAACCTAATCCTCTTCCAAACTCACGCAATTGTCTTGTGCCGCTATTGGATGTAAGGATTATAATGGTATTTCGAAAGTCTACAGTAACACCATTACCATCAGTCATTCGTCCCTCATCCATCACTTGTAATAAAGTGTTGAATACATCGGGGTGAGCTTTTTCAATTTCATCAAGCAAAATCACAGAGTAAGGATGTCTACGTACACGTTCAGTTAATTGTCCGCCCTCTTCATAACCCACGTATCCCGGAGGGGCTCCTACTAAGCGGCTCACGCTGTACTTTTCGCCATATTCGCTCATATCAACGCGAATAAGGGCATCTTTTGATCCAAACATCCACTCAGCCAAACATTTTACAAGATGTGTTTTACCCACACCTGTAGGACCTACAAACAAGAAAGTGCCAATAGGCCTATCTGTACCTTTAAGTCCAATACGGCTACGTGTAATAGCTCGTGTTAGGCGTTCAACCGCTTTATCTTGTGCTATAACACGATGGTTAAGAGCATCGCGCATGCCATGAAGTCGTGTACTTTCGTTAGCACTTACGCGTGTAACGGGCACTCCACTCATCATGCTTACTACTTCAGCCACAACTGTTTCGTCCACCTGTAGGGGGTGTTCTTTTTGTGATTTTTGCCACTCTTCAGTTTGTTTTTCAAGCTCACGTGTCAGCTTTTGCACTTCGTCACGTAGGTTGGCAGCTAATTCATAGTTCTGCTCCTTTGCCGCTTGTAGCTTTTGTTCACGTAGTTTTTCTATTTCGTGTTCTTTCTCTACCACAAACTTGGGCGTGTCTGAACCAGCAAGGTGCATGCGTGCACCTGCTTCGTCCATAGCATCAATTGCTTTGTCAGGCAAAGCTCTATCGGTAATGTAACGGCTAGTTAGGTCGACGCATGCTTTAAGAGCTTCATCCGTGTAGGAAACAACATGGTGCTTTTCGTATCGTTCCTTTATGTTGTGTAGTATGACGAGTGATTCCTCTTGAGTTGTAGGTTCAAGTAATATTTTTTGGAATCGTCTGTCTAAGGCACCATCTTTTTCTATTGTCTTTTTAAATTCGCTTGTAGTAGTGGCACCAATACATTGAACTTCACCACGTGCTAATGCAGGCTTCAGAATGTTTGCTGCATCCAAACTTCCTGGTGCCGAACCAGCACCTATAATGGTGTGAATCTCATCAATAAAGAGTACAACCTCAGGATGTGATTTTAGCTCCTTTATAAGTCTACGCAAACGTTCTTCAAATTGGCCACGATATTGCGTACCTGCCACAATTGAAGCCATGTCAAGAGCCACAATTCGCTTGTTTTGTAATAAGTGAGGAACACGATGATGTGCTATACGATCAGCCAACCCCTCTACAATAGCACTTTTGCCTACTCCTGGCTCACCTATAATAATGGGGTTGTTCTTTTTGCGTCGGCAAAGAATCTGCACTATGCGTTGAATCTCTTTGTCACGTCCAACTACGGGGTCCAACCCTCCCTTAGCTGCTATGTCAGTAAAATCTGTGCCAAAGTTGTCAATAATGGGCGTATCAGTATCGCTCTTAGCAGGTCTCTTTTCGGTTGTCTGTCGAGGTGCTTTGCTACCTTGTGAAAAATCGTCGTTAGGGTAGGGTAAATCGTCTTCGTTGGGAAAGTTGAAATCATTCTTCACCTTATTACTATCGGGGGCAGACTCTTGTATCTTTTCGTAGGTTACACCATTTTCGGTCAACACTTTTTTAGCCTCATTGCTTCGATCATGTAACAAGGCAAGTAACAGCAGTTCAGCTGCACTCTTTTTACCTTGTGCAAGCTTGTCCTCAAGTGTTAGTAATTTTATGATACGTGTGCAATCTTCATCAAGTGCAATAGATTCCGAATCAGTATCCATCTCAAACTTTGACTGATCGTTAGCCGAAATCTCTGTATTTAGAATGCTGTTGATGCTGCTCATTAGAGACTTTTTGCTTACACCTATTTTTTTGAGCAAGGCTACAATGTATTCACTTTCAAGAATACTTAGAAGCAGGCATAATGAGTTGACGTGCAACAAATTATATTGCTGTGCTATAAGCTTGCTCCTGTTAATTATTGGGGTAGTTCCCGCTGGTATTTCGTAACTCATGATTAGTTTAGTTTGCATTGTTCGTGTAAATATTGCGCCCAAAATCAAGTAATATGCTTGAATTGGCAGACATCTTATTTGCTCGTTTTTTTATTATGCCAGGTATGTTATTTGTTTTATTGTTCAGCGTACAAAGGTAATGATTTATATTTGTGGTGCAAAGTTTTGTTTCTGATTTTTCGGTTATTATCTTTTGGGGGCGATAGGGCGTTTTTTTTAATAAATCATTAGACTGAATTGCCTAACTTTACCCGTTGGCGGAATTTTTGGTTAACGGGTTAACAAGTTGACAGGTTAACAAGTA
>URDV01000068.1 GCA_900546605.1 uncultured Prevotella sp. | reverse complement strand
GTAAAGCATACTTACTTGTTAACCTGTCAACTTGTTAACCCGTCAACCTGAAATTCCGCCAACGGGTAAAAAATAGTAATTTTCGTTTAATTGCGTTGGTCCATTCCCCACATCATTTTTTCTCTTAGCGTGTCAAAAAAATGTTTGTGTTCAATTTTTATAACCTTAATTGTGTGTGGCGCACGTTTTACTGATATGAGGGTGTGGTGCGACAAACTTTCGCTCTGTCCATCACAAGCCAACAAAAAGTTGTGGCTGCGGCTACAAACCTCAAGCCTTATGTCAACATCATCGCGCACTACGACAGGACGAACAGACAAGCTATGCGGAGCAATCGGTGAAATGCAAAAGGTGCCCGATTGTGGAACTAAAATAGGTCCACCCACACTAAGTGAATAGCCTGTAGAGCCAGTGGGCGTAGAAATAATTAGTCCGTCAGCCAAGTAGTTAGTTAAAAAATGGTTATTAATAAAAGTCTTGATTTCAATAAGCGAAGAGTTATCATGCTTTAGAATCGCCACCTCATTTAAGGCATATGGGTAAAAGGTCGATAGCTCCCCATTTTTCATAACTGCTAGGGCATTACGTTTTTCTATAATATAGTCACCCTTACACAAGGCCTCAAGCGCCTCGTCAATGGCATCGGGTGAAACATCGGCCAAAAAGCCTAAACGTCCCGTGTTTATACCCAAAATGGGTATGCCGCTTGTGCCCACCATAGCTGCAGTACCTAAAAAAGTTCCATCCCCACCTATCGAAATAGCTACGTGAGCACAACAATGTTGCGCACGGCTGAATGTATCGATGCCATTCAACTCAATTTTTAGCTCTTCGTGAATGAATGAGGCAAATTTACTCTCAATACATATTTGTACCTGTAACGCCTTCAACTTTTCAATAACGTGCGAAACGTATTGGTTCTTCTTTGTCTGATATATATTACCGAAAAGGGCAAATTTTAAATGAGAATAAGTCATGTATAGATAAAATAACTTAAAAATAGGAGCTTTTTCACAAATAACCCGTAAGTATGAAATAAAAAAAGCCCCAAAAGTTGTACCTTTGTGTGTCAAATAAAAGTCAACTATTGAATAGTAGCTACTTTTATAAGCAATAGAATCCTTTTTAGGGAAAGTTGCTTTTATGACAAGCGCAAATTTACAGTTTTCGTTTTAAATAGCGATTAGTAAAACATGACAAAGTTAAGTGTAAACATTAATAAAGTAGCAACTTTGCGTAATGCACGTGGTGGAAACAATCCCGATGTGGTTCGCGTGGCATTAGATTGTGAACAATTCGGTGCCCAAGGCATAACGGTACATCCACGTCCTGATGAGCGGCACATACGCCATCAAGATGTCTTTGACCTCCGTCCCTTGCTTACTACAGAGTTTAACATCGAGGGCTACCCGAGTGATGATTTTTGTGAGTTGGTAATAAAAGCAAAGCCTACGCAAGTAACGCTTGTCCCCGATGCTCCAAGCCAGCTGACGTCGAACCATGGTTGGGACACAAAAGCGAATGCTGAACTATTGCGTCCCATTGTGGAACGATTTAAAGAGCACGGCATCAGAGTGAGCATATTTATTGATGCAAACAAAGAGATGGCACAATGCGCCAAAGCAATAGGAGCCGATAGGGTGGAGCTTTACACTGAACCTTATGCTGCCAATTATGCCCGCAATCGTGAGGAGGCAATAGCACCCTTTGTCGAAACTGCACGCTTTTGTCGCGAAATAGGTATAGGACTAAATGCTGGACACGACCTCAGCTTACAGAATCTAGCTTATTTCCATAAATGCATTCCTTGGGTTGATGAAGTAAGTATAGGTCACGCCTTAATATGTGATGCCCTGTATTTAGGTTTAAAGTCAACTATCCAGCAATATTTGAATTGCTTAAAGTAGCTTATTAATATAAAGTATATAGGTAAGTAGCTAATCAGAATTTAATTTTTACATTGAAAGTGCGTTTCCTGTACGTAGATGTTTCCTTTGGGCAATGGAAAATATGACAGACTATTTTGCTAAGAACGAAGGGTACATCTGTGCACGAGAACGTGCTCTCAATGTAAAAATGATACCTATTGACTGTATAAAACAATTTTGAACACCTACTTATTACACACACATACATATGATTTATTTAATCCTTGCCGATGGCTTTGAAGATATTGAAGCTATTGGAACAATCGACATTTTGCGTCGTTGCGGTTTGCAAGTTCAAACCCTTAGCGTAACAGGAAAGCGTGTGGTAACAAGCGCCCGAGGTTTAGTTATAAAGGCCGATAGCTTGTTCCGTAAAAACCACCTTGTACATTGTGAGGCATTAATTCTGCCAGGCGGCCTACAAGGCGCAATAAGCATGAGCAAAAATAGTGTATTAAAAAGTGCTATTGCCCAACAAGCACATGAGGGTACCCTCATAGCTGCCATATGCGCTGCTCCAATGGTGTTAGGTTCTGCAGGCATAGTTAAAGGTAAGCACATCACTATTTATCCGGGCATGGAGGAATACATCGATGGTGCCATATGTCATCGCGAGGCCTACGTAATAGAACACGAAAACTTCATAACGGCAGCTGGGCCTGCAGCCACTCATTTGTTCGCTTTTGCCATAGCCCGACGCTTAGTGCTAAATGTAGAGGTAGTGAGCAAGGTAGAAAATGATATGCTCTACGAGGGTTATGATAAGTCGCAAGCACAAGTGCTTAAGTTCTAATTAGTATGATTAATCCGCTCCAAACAGACATAAAATATTTAAAAGGGGTAGGGCCTTTAAGAGCTAAAACGTTGGGTGAAGATTTAGGCATCTTCACCCTTCGTGACATGCTTTACAACTTTCCTTATAAATACATTGATAGGAGCGTCATACATAAAATAAAGGACTTAACCGAAGGCATGCCTTATGTGTTGCTTAAAGGTCAGGTTATAGCAAAAAATATTGAGGGAACAGGCCGTCACGAAAGATTGGTAGCCATTTTCTCTGACGGTACGGGCTATGTAGAGTTGGTATGGTTCAATAGTATAAAGTCAATAGAACGAAAAATACAGTTTAATAAATCCTACATTTTGCTTGGTAAGCCAAGTAGCTTTAACCGAAGAATAAATATTGCACACCCCGAACTTGAAGACGCAAAGGTAGCACAAGAACAGCCCTTAACTATGCAGCCCCACTATCACACGTCGGAGCGCATGAAGCGACAAGGCTTTAGTTCAAGAACGATGTCAGAGTTGGTGCAGCGTGCCTTCGACATGTTACAGAACCAGCCTGTGTCCGAAACCCTACCACCATATCTTATCGCTCAGTATCACTTAATGGGGGTTGACAAAGCGCTACGCACAGTTCATCATCCTCCTTCATCGGCAGCATTACCCGAGGCAAGTCGACGTTTAAAGTTCGAGGAACTCTTTTATTTGCAGCTTGACATTTTACGATACACACAAAATCGCAAACTTCATTATAATGGCTTTGTCTTTCCAAAAGTGGGCAACATGTTCATGCGATTTTTCAATGAACAAATGCCCTTTGAACTTACCAATGCACAAAAACGTGTTATTCGTGAAATACGCAACGATGTAGCTACTGGTAGCCAAATGAACCGATTGTTGCAAGGCGACGTAGGCAGTGGAAAAACCATGGTAGCACTATTGTGTAGCCTCTTAGCCATCGACAACCATTTTCAAGCTTGCATCATGGCTCCTACCGAGATTCTTGCTGAGCAACATTATCTATCCATTTGCAACTACTTAGGTCCTCTACCTATAAAGGTTGAACTTTTAACGGGTAATGTTAAGGGTAAACGGCGCAAAGAAATCCTTGAAGGCATAGCTAATGGTAGCATACATTTACTTGTAGGCACCCACGCGCTCATTGAACCATCAGTAGTGTTTCACAATTTGGGCTTTGTGGTTATTGACGAGCAACACCGCTTTGGTGTAAAGCAACGAGCCAAATTGTGGGAAAAGAATGTGTGCCCACCCCATATATTGGTAATGACAGCCACCCCAATACCGCGTACATTGGCCATGACCGTGTATGGCGATTTAGATGTGAGCGTTATTGATGAACTGCCACCCGGCCGCAAACCCATACAAACTGTACACTATAGGCAATCTGATCGGTACAAATTGTATCAGGGCATGCGCTATCAGCTTCAATTAGGTCGACAAATATACGTAGTTTATCCATTAATCAAGGAAAACGAAAAATTAGACTTGCACGACTTGCAAACGGGATACAATCAATTAGTTGATATATTTAAGAAGTATCATGTGGGCATGGTACACGGCAAAATGAAGCCTGCTGAAAAAGAACAAGCCATGGCTGATTTTAAGGAACAACGCACACAAATATTGGTTTCGACCACGGTTATCGAAGTAGGGGTTAACGTGCCTAACGCATCAGTAATGGTGATTGAAAATGCCGAGCGATTTGGTTTAGCACAATTACACCAATTACGTGGACGTGTAGGTAGAGGTGTTGAGCAATCTTATTGTGTGCTAATGACCAAGGATAAAATAGCCGAGGCTTCATTGCGTCGAATGCAAGTAATGGTTGATAGTACCGATGGCTTTGTTATAGCCGAGGAAGACATGAAACTGCGTGGCCCTGGTGATCTTGAAGGAACGGCTCAAAGTGGCATGCCCTTTGATTTAAAAATAGCCAACATAGTAAAGGATCAAAATCTACTGGAACTTGCTCGTGAGGCGGCTTCAGAGGTCTTAGCCAACGATCCACAACAAAAGCTGCCACAAAACGAAGTCATATGGTCGCAATTAGCATTACTCAAAAAGACTAAGATAAACTTTTCAGCTATTTCGTAGTTTGTTTGAGTGTTGGCATCCTCAACAGACCGACCATCTTAAAAAACTTGGCGAACCAGCCTGTAAACCTATTATCTCGTCAGCTTTTTTACTAATTTCGCCAATGCGTGTGATATATGTCATGCGCATTGGCGTTTAATATTTAAGGCGAATCCTTTTAAAAATAAGCCTCATAAATATTCTATTTCCAGCCTCTGTTTTATTTATGTAAGAGCTTTAAAATTTATTTTTTTGTCCGTTTTTTACGAAACAAGTCACGAAGTCGTGTAAATTCACGCTGCAACATAATACCCACTCCTTGCGTCGTCAGCGACGACTTAGTAAAGTAGCGATCATTTGTTTCACTATAAGCACGTAAGCTAACACTACCACGCGGTGTGAGCAAATAGCGAATGTCAAAATCACCAATAAAATTAGAGGCATAATAAGGATTGTCACGATAACCAAAGTTACCGTTAATAAGCAGGCGATCATTCAGCAGTCGCCCTTGCAATAGCCCATCAACTTCCATTTTATTCCACCCCTCTGTGCCAGGCATAAAGTTAGTACCAAATGTCCATTTTGACTGACTACCCAAAATAGACGAAATAGCGGCATTCAGCTGTCCCGTTAAGGTAGTTGACAAAAACGAGCGCATAGCGGCCGACGATTGTTGTTGCGAAGTACTGTTACCCGAAGTAGAAACCGTTTGTCCCGTAGTCAGAAAGCGTCCTACACCCAGCAAGCACATCACCTGCTTATTCATGTCCTCGTCAGTTGAGATAAGTTGGCGAACCATTTGCTTTTCATCCTCCGAAATGTTATGCAAGTCCAAGTCAAAGTTAACCTGCGGTGCCCGAGCTTTACCTGTAATGTTAAGAATGCAGTCAGCACGAACTGTCTTGTTTGAAAATCCTGCACCATAATTCAAGTCATTAAGTGATACCCCGTTCACCGTGTAGAGTGCTTTCAGCGCCAGGTCGGCATTCAGTGGGTCGCCCGCAAACGTTATGCTACTACCTGCTTGCAACATCAAGTTTTTGCGAATAATGTCTTGCAAACTAATATTATATTCGCCACGACTTAGCGTATAAACACCATACATGTCGAATCCCCCCTTGCTATGCCACGTAGCACGCAAAGGACCTTGCCCGTATGCCGTTATGGCATCGCCTGAACGATTATCCGTTATAATGCGAATTTTAGCCTGAGGCGTAAGATTCATGTTAAAGTTAAGCACCATCTCTGTTCCTGGCTCATCATTTTCTTTATTGGTAGTTTGAGTCAAAGCTTCAGTAGCATCATGCGGTGTGTTAAGCGTAGAGTCCATGCCCCAAGGTAGCGCGTCACCCCTTAAAGCATGAAAGCGAATCATACGATCATCCTTTGACAAAGCTGATTGCGAGTCAAGGTCGTAAACAAACAGCGTGGGCGCATTAGGTGTAACATTAATGTCTGCCGTAAAGTGATTGGGCCATCCATTAAGTTGAACTCTTCCCGATCCAACCATCGTGCTGTAAAAAGGCAATTCAGGCTGTCGAGGTTGATCATAGCAAAGCAGGTTATTAGCCGTAATGTCAAAGGTGTAGTTCAACTTTTTAAGGTGCGTATGTCGCAAAGCTCCATTTGCCGTGCCACTACCACCTCGATGGTCGCTAAGGGCAAAGTTGTGAAATTCAAACACACCAGGGGCAAAAGTCACCTTACCCTGATTCACCTTATAATTTACGCCCGTTGATAGCACCTTAGCACTACAGTCTGCCATCACTTCTCCTTTAAAGTCCAATTTCTTAAATGGTCCATAAAGACATACGTTACCAGTTGCTATCCCATTAAAGTCGCCAAATATACCATCAATATATCTGCGCAAAAAGTCAAGGCGAGTGTGATCAACGTCAATGTTAAGGCTCAATCCTTTTTCGGCCAATGAAACGTAACCATCCACCTTTGTGCCATAGTTAGGCGTACCAGGTAAGCGCATGTCAGCATCAAGGTTTATTCTGTTGTCATGTTTATTCCAGTTAGCATTAATGCTTGCAGCTCCCATCACACCATGGTTAAAAGTAAAGTTGGGAATGTCAAGATGAGCGTGCAGTTGGGGCGTACTCCCTTGCTGCGTAAAGATAGCCTGCCCTGAAGCTTGTCCGCCAAAAGCCACCGCGTCAAAGTCAACAAGCCCTAAAATATAGTCAACATCAATGTGATGTAATTGAGCTACAATCGAATCATTTTGATGTGGAGCCAGTCTGCCGTCTATTCGCAACATTTGGTTAGCATGACTGAGTTCTACTCCCTTAAAGGCCAACTGGTTATTAATATATGACAATTGCCCTGAGGCGATGTTCCATGTAGTGTCAGCCAATGCAAATTGAGTAGGGTGTATCTGCATGTTAAAGTTCACCCCCTTATGTTGAGGTGTAGGCATAAAGCGGGTAATGCTTTCAAAGCAACCATTATAACTCTTATCGTTCGTTCCGCTCCACGATAGTTGCGATGTGAGCTGCCCTTCATTCGTGCTAAGGTCGGCCACCACACTATAGTCGCGTCCCGACAATACTTTGTGAAACTGCGCCAAGCAACGATACTGGTCATTAGCCCCATTAATATAAATGCTGGGGCGCTTTATGTGTAAATTGTTATAGCTCACCTCGTCAGTAAACACCGACAACGATGTGCGTCCAGAACCTGCGTTTAACGTACCCGCTACGTAGAGCGGACTCGTCAGTTCTACATTCATTCCTAACAAATGGTGTAGCACATCCGTCTTTTTAACTTGTGCATGAATGTTCCACTCAGCGTTGTTGCCAATCTTTTGTCGTGGTGCGGCTGTCAATCCAGGCAAGCAGCGGTGTAGCAGGCTACGAATGCCACACTCCAACATTTGAGGAGATAAAGGCCCTTCAATATCGGTGTCAATGAAGTCACTCTTAACGTGCAATTGCTGCCTACTATTCCCCATGTCGTTAAGTGTGAGCGCAAAATTTTTCAGTTCATAGTTGCCGTGAGGTCCTTGTGCCATGCTAAAATCGTTCACGTTAATAGAACCCAAAGGCAGTGAGGAGTCAAGGTGGTGTAAATCTACCTTTAACGTTCCGCTAAAGTTGGCCTGTCCCAATGTTCTACCTATGTTTAGTTCAGCAGGTCGCAACTGCTTAACATGCGCATTAATGTTTACTGCGCTCAAACGTTTTTGTTTAAGGGTAGCCCAACATTGAGCTGTAAAGTCAGCCACCGCGTTCATACTATTAACCTTTACCCCTATGTGGTTAGGCAAATAGTTGACCTCATACTTTATGTTACTAAAATTTTGGTTGTTATAAGCAAATGAGTTAATGTCACCTTTGCTCTTAATCATAGGTCCCTCAGCATGGCCAAGGTCAGCCATTACGTTAGCATAAAGAGTAACTTTTGTGGGTAAGTGCGGTTGGTTGAGCAATACATCAGGTTGCACATGTAACAAACGCACTTTAGCATTTAGCTTTTTGTTGTCTACATGTCCGTCGGCAGCTACGTCGCCTATTGCGGTGTGAGCAATGATAGTTACCACACCCTTTTTATCTTTCATGCTGTAGTCAAAACTACCCTTAGCCTTTACATAGCCAATACGTTCTGCCATGGCCAGTGTTTTGTTCGACATTTTAGTCATGGATGCTAATTGCTGAGCCAATTTGCTTTTAACATCTAATTGCTTGATTGTAAGCGAAATAGAACTAATGTTCTTATTTTTACGTTTAAGTGTAGCATCCGCCTTTATTTGTAGTGAATGGTCAGCATTATCAATAGTCAGTTGGTTGAACTGCACCTTGCGTGGAGTCAAAAGTAGAGTCGTTGATAAGCGCAGCGTTTGGTTCAAGTCCTTTGGCAGTTTTACAAAAGGATGTAAATCGTTGCTGCCTATTTGCAAGTTCTCTATTGTAGCCCCTATGCGTAAAGTTGACAATAGTTGCGAAAAATCATGTCGCACATCATATGTAGCCAACAAATCCCCCTGTGCAAAGTGCGTTTGTGGCATATCGAGTGTAAAATCCTCAATGTGTGCATTTGTGCGGTTAGCGCTGATTTTAAAATGCAAATTTTTAAGGCATACCCCCGATTGCTCATAAAAGGCCAAGGAACGAACACGCAAGTTAAGACTATCGGGTGAAATGTTTTTTAAGCTAACATTAGCGTTTAGATTATGAATGTTAAGGTGTGAAGTGTTGAGCTTGCCAGGCGTTTGAGCACGATACAATGCATCGTATGAGGCATTAACGCGACGCAAAATAATGGAGTTAATGCGTAGATTCAGTTCACTCTTCTTTTTTTTATCTTTGCTTGCAAATGCATCAATAACAAATTGGTAGTTAGCTGCGCTATCAGCTTGTTGCTTGTAGAGCAAAATATTGGCATCGAGCAACGAGACTGTGCGTAGTGAAAGTTGCTCCTTTAAGAGTGATCGTAGCTCTATTTTTGCTGACACAACGTTAGCCTTCAACATCTCCTTGTGTTGAAGGTCTTTAATCATAACATCATTAAGAATGATGCGATTAAACAATCCTACTTGAATATTTCCTATAGCTACTTCTGTATGCAGTTTATTACTTAACTCACGTTCAATAAACTGTGTGAGCATACGTTCGGCAGGTCCAAAGTTGAAAATTACCAATAGCAAAGAGTATGCGCTAATAATAGCACACACTAAAAAACGGAATATATTGCGTAATGAGGGTAGTTTCAATTTTAAATGTTAGTGTTAAGACAATAATTGTGATAATTATTCATGGGATACAATAACGCTACTATTCTTCAACAGTTCCATCATTCGTATCCTTGTGCAAAGATAGTGCAAGGCGAGCGCAATACAAAATGAAAGTCGAAGATTTTCATTCTGTATTGCTGAGCCGCCGCCTATCTTGGCGAAGCAAAGTGGTGCAAGGC
>URDV01000067.1 GCA_900546605.1 uncultured Prevotella sp. | reverse complement strand
TATGTTAAAGCCAGAATGACAAGAAATTTAAAAAGCTTGGCAAACTTACCTGTTACCCCGTTAACTTGTCAACTTGTTTATTTGTGATTAACCGTCATGCCCTTTTGCACCATATATTCTGTAGTTTGCAACAATGAGAACACATATTGCTTTAATGCGGCAAAAGCAGGTGAAAAAGCGGTAGGCTGAGGATGCCCCTTAGCTGTGAGGTTGTAGCAAAATTCGCGTTTGCTCTCATCATTGTACACATACAGGTGGTGCGCATCGCGTGCAGCAATGGTTTTGTCAGCCGTATAAAAGGCAGCGGGACGAGGTGCATCGTGCAGCAAGTCAAGTCCAAAATTATTTTGTATGTAGGGCAATCGCAATTGTCCCATAATGGTAGGTGCAACATCCACTTGTCCTGCAAATTGCGTGCGCTCTTGTGGCTTGAGCCATGAAGCGTGCATAATAAGAGGAATGTGGTTAAATGATTCGGGCAATTCGCAGTCAGCTTGTCCAATGAGTTTGCCGTGGTCACCTAAGAATACAAAAAGGGTGTTTTTGGCCCAAGGCTCATGGCTAACTGCTTGCATAAATGCACCTATGCAATGGTCGGCATAACGCACAATTTGTTGATCGGGGCTAAGCTGCGGGTCTTGAAATTGTGCGGGAACTACATAAGGTGGATGGTTGCTGATAGTGAGCAAGGTTGCAAAGAATGGGCGCCCTGAAGCAGCATGCTTACGTAGCACAGGTAGAGCATAACTAAAGAGATAGTCATCGGGAACGCCAAAGTGATTTACCACTTTTGAGGCGGGGTAGTTCTCTTGTGCATAAATTTCGTTGTAGCCATTGGTGCGGAAAAAGGCATTCATGTTGTCATATTGACTCTCGTGAGTCATAAAGAAAAGGGTGCTATAGCCAGCTTGCTTCAGCATGGTAGGCAACCCCGAGTAAACAGGGATGCTTGACCCCTTCATAGCATTGCGAAACATGATTGAAGGGAAAGAATAAAGTGTGGCATACAGTCCGTGGTTAGTGTGGTTGCCCGCTGAATAGCAGTTGGCAAAGCTAAGTGAGTGGGCATAAAGTGAGTCAAGATGGGGTGTTAAGTGAGCTGTGTTGCCAAAGTGACTCATTAGTTTGGCCGACATAGACTCCATGAGTACAATGACCACATTACGTTTTATAGGGGCACTATCAGGTCGCACCTCACGTGCTATGGGCGAAATTCCACTTATGCCATTGCGGTGGTAGTAAAGTTGCACATTATGTATAGCCTGTTCGGCAGGCATAAGGTGTAGTGTCTTGTTTTCAGGTCGTAGTTCGTCGAGTGTGCTGGTGAGCAAGCTAAACATAGGGTTGACTCCAAGGTTGTTGAGCACAGGACTGGTGCTAAAATAGGCAGCGCTTACCTTAATAGGGTTATAGCCCAATCTTCCTCGTATGCCTAATAAACAAGCAGCTATTAATACTACAGCCATGATGCCAGGTTGAAGGTAACGTTTGCCTATGCTGACGCTAGCTTCATGGCGAATGCTTGTTGTGGTAAACTTATGGCGTAATATACGCAAAGCTCCACTAAATGCGATGGTTGCAATAGCAAAAGATGCAATGTACAGATAATAGGATGTTTCACCAAAAATCATGCCCAACGTTGTGCCACCATATGAAGCCCAATTCCAAATAGAGGCATTGAGCATTTTGCTAAAGTAACTAAAGTAGGGTATGTTGCCAGCTTCGGCCATGAACACAAGGGTGTAGAGAATGCCGAACCATAGGTTGAGCGCGCGATACATGTAGTTTTTCCACCATGAGCCTATGCTAAGGATGCAAGTAACTACCAATGGTAGAACCATAATGTAGCAAGCTATGACGTTGTCAAACCACAAACCGCGAATAAAAGCAGTAAGTGTGAGTTGGGGCTGTGCTGCAATGTCGGGCGTTATTTGTGACCGAACAGCTCCATAAAAAAGCACTCTGAACAAGGTCATAATGACGAGTGCTATGATGTGTATGCTGAAAAGGTAACTGATGTTTTTTTTGAAAGTGTTCATGACAAAACTTCTTCGTAAGGGGGTTAAAAGAGAGTTCTTCTTTTGGAAGGCTTAAAGTTAGGGTAGAAATAAGTGTTCAAAATTATTTTTATGAAACAAGTCTTCTTTTTCTCTCGTGTTGAATACTTGTTTACAAAATAATTTTGAACACTCGTGCTTATACATTTGCTACGCGCATGATGTCGGCAAAAACGCCAGCTGCAGTAACTTCGGCTCCAGCCCCATACCCCTGAATGAGCATGGGATATTCATGATAACGCTCAGTAGTAAGTAAAAGAATGTTATTAGAGCCTTCAAGGTCATAGAGGGGATGTCCTTGACTGATTTCGCGCAAGCCTACACGTCCCTTGCCTTCATTCCATTCAGCCACAAAGCGCCAACGCTTATGTTCACGCTCTAATCGTTGGCGTTCGACCTCAAAGTGAGCGTCTAACTCGGGCAAATGTTGCCAAAAGTTATCTAATGATCCATCAAACAAGTGGTTAGGAATAAATAAGTTACGCTCAATATCCTCGACATTAACATGGTAGCCACTCTCGCGTGCCAAAATGACCAATTTGCGAATGACATCCTTGCCCGATAGGTCGATGCGAGGGTCAGGCTCACTATATCCATTCTCTTGTGCCAAGTGAACCGCCTTGCTCAAGGGAATGTCGGCCGAAAGCGTGTTAAACACATAATTAAGCGTACCGCTAAGAACAGCCTCAATGCGTAGCACGCGATCACCTGAACCACGCAAATCGTTGATGGTGCTTATGATGGGCAAACCCGCTCCTACGTTCGTTTCAAACAAAAATTTAACACCTTTTTCGCGGGCAGTATGCTTAAGTTGTTGGTAAACAGAAAAGTCAGATGAAGCTGCCACCTTGTTAGCCGCCACAATGTTTACGTTGTGTTGCAATAAACGCAAATATTGAGCTGCCACCTCGTCGCTTGCAGTACAATCAACAAACACCGAATTGAAAATGTTCATTTCTTCAATTTCGCGCATCATGCGTTCCACGCCTCCATTGCCTCCTTGTTGCATGGCTTCGCTATAGTGGGCCGGGTCAATGCCATCGGCATTATAGGCCGCATGGCTACGGCCGCTTATGCCCACAATGTTGAGCTTCAGTCCGCGCTCGCGAAATAGCTTGTCGCGTTGTGCTGCAATTTGTTGCAACAAACTGCCTCCTACGGTGCCTGTGCCACAAATAAACAAGTTCAAGTCCTCATGCTCACTTAAGAAAAAACTATCATGTAGCACATTAATCGTTTTGCGCAGTTGTGTGCGGTCAACCACAAACGAAAGGTTCATCTCTTGTCCGCCCATGGCTGTAGCGTTAATGCTAATACCATTGCGTCCCAACACGCTGAACAATTGTCCTGCAATGCCAGGAATATGGCGCATACGTTCACCCACAACAGCTACACTCGAAAGTCCGTCAACACGTTGGGCAGGGTTCATAGCGCCATCAGCTATTTCGGTAGCAAACTCAGCATCTAACAGGTTACAAGCCTTGCGGGCATCAGATGGAGTAACACAGAGTGTGGTACTTGTTTCTGAAGAGTTTTGTGCCACCATGAACACACTAATGCCCCCATTGCTCAGGGTAGTGAAGATGCGTCGGTTAACACCAATAACACCCACCATGGCGGGGCCGCTAACTGTTACCGTGCTTGTTTCCTTCACCGACGATATACCGCGAATGGGTCGTCCGCTCGGTGTAGCATCTTTGCGTATTACGCTACCTTTGCCATCAGGACGAAAGGTGTTCTTTATGTATATAGGTATGTTCTTTTGGCAAACAGGATATATGGTAGGAGGATAAACCACCTTAGCACCGAAGTTACAAAGTTCCATAGCCTCGGCATAACTCAGTTCATCAATAGTGAAGGCTCCCGGAATGATGCGAGGGTCGGCAGTCATAAAACCATCCACATCCGTCCATATTTCAAGTGCATCAGCATTAAGCGCGGCAGCCAAAATAGCTGCGGTGTAGTCAGAGCCACCGCGTCCTAAGTTTGTGGTAATGCCCGTTTGTGCATCGCTGGCAATGAAACCACCCATAACCACTAAGTTGAATTGATGCTGCATGAAAGCTTGACGAATAGCCTGATTCGTCAAGTCAAAGTCAACCAAATGCTTATCACTATTATGTTCGGTGCGAATAAGCTGTCGTGCATCATAGTGCACAGCTCCTGGTATAAGTTCAGCTACAATGAGCGACGACATACGTTCGCCATAGGCCACAATTGCATCCGACGTTTTAGCTGTGAGGTCTTGTATGAGGCACACACCATGCAAAATGCTACGTAGCTCGGCCAACAAGACATCAAGCGAGGCGATGAGTCGTGCTTGTTTTTCAGCAGCAATGACATCAGCCACCATTTGGTGGTGTCGCTCTGTTAGCGCATCAAATTCGGTAATATAATGAGTGTCGCCCTTAGCAGCCATATGCGTAAGGCGTATCAGCTGGTCGGTAACACCTCCAAGAGCCGAAACTACAACAATAGCAGGGTGGGGTGTGCCTGCCACAATGCGGCACACATTCTTTATAGCTTGGGCGGTACCTACTGACGAACCGCCGAATTTGAGTACTTTCATAATGCGTTTAGTAGTCTGGTTTGTTTATTGGCAGGGTGTTCAAAAAAAGTATATACCCGTTGGCGGATTTTGGGTTGACAATTTAACAAGTAAGTATGCCCTACGTTACTTATGATGTTAAAATCAGAATGGCATGAAGCTTATAAAAAATTGACAAACTTACCTGTTAACTTGTCAACCCGTTAATCTGTCAACTCGTTAACCTGTTAACTTGTTAACTAATTCCGCCAACGCCTTTATATATATTGAACAACTACTTTAGTTTACAGTTTTACTTTCTTCTTAACAGCTTTCGATTCGTTTTGCAAACGGTCGAGTGCAGTAACAATATAAACGTATTTGTTATGTCCTCCTTGGTAAGGTAGCTGATAATAGGTGTTGGGTGTAATGTCAATTAAATGTTCGGCATTGAAGAGGTCAACACGTTCGCCCTTAGCAAAACGATAGATGGCATAGTTGCGAGCTTTGTCCATCTCGCGTGAGCCTTTAGGGGCAGTCCAGAATAAGTAGTAACCATTAGGCATCCACATAGCTTTTACTTTGCGTGGTTTACCAGGTGCTTTGCTATCGATAAAAGGAAAGAGAGGTTGTAAGGCAAGCGTGTGGTGGTAGCTTTTTTGCAAAGCTGTGGCAAAGTTGCCTTCGTTGCGAACCACAGCTGCCGAATACCATAAGCAGCTACCTTGAATGCCCCGCAATGTGCGTTGCAAACGAAACTTCTCAGCCATTTGGTTACGTTGAGGATTTTTAGTGTCGGCAGCTCGAACCGTTCGTTCAACATCCTGTCCTATAAATAAAGGTCTGCCTCCAGCAAATCTGCTCCACCATTTAACCAATTCCTCGTAGTCAGCGGCTTTGTGCCCAATTTCCCAATAAATTTGTGGAATGTTGTAGTCAACCCAGCCCTTGTTAATCCAGTAAAGCACATCGGCATACAAGTTGTCGTAGTTTTGCAGTCCATGTGTGTTCGAACCAGGAATGTTTGAACCTGCTGTAGCATTGTGGTAAATGCCAAACGGACTCACACCAAACTTAACCCAAGGTTTAGCAGCACGAATAGAATCGTGCATTTGCTGAATAAAAAGGTTTACGTTGTAACGGCGCCAATCGTCAATGTTATTAATGCCGTTTTTATGTGTTTCGTAAGTAGCTTGGTCAGGAATAGCCACACCTGCAACGGGGTAAGGATAAAAATAATCATCCATGTGTAGTCCGTCTACATCATATCGGCGCACAATGTCAGAGGCTATGTGGCATATGTAGTTGCGGTTTACCTCCAGTCCTGGGTTAAAAATATAAAGTCCATCATACTCAAAAAAGCGTTCAGGATGCTTTACATAAGGGTGTTGCGTTGATAATTCCTTAGTAGTTTTTGTTTTAGCGCGGAAGGGGTTAATCCAAGCATGCAGTTCCATGCCACGTTTATGACATTCAGTTACCATCCAGGCCAGAGGGTCCCAATAGGGTTGAGGTGCTTTGCCTTGTTGCCCTGTTAAAAAGCGGCTCCAAGGTTCATAGGGCGAGGCATACATGGCATCAGCCTCGCCACGTACCTGAAACATAATGGCATTTACCCCACATCGCTTTAACACATCCAACTGATGCGTGAGGTTGGCTTGCATTTCATCGCGGCTCATGCCCATGAATTGGCCATTAATCATTTGAATCCATGCCCCGCGAAATTCGCGCTTGGGCAACACTTGTTGTGCTCTTGTTATGCAAGGCCACAACAGTAGTACGCTGAGTAATATGCTAAATATTCGTTTCATCAATTTTATAAAGGTATTTACATTGGGGTGTAAAGGTAGCTTTTTTTTATGATAGGCTATCTTTGCATGGGCTTTTTTTATTATGCAACTAAAAATGTGAATGAATAATCAAAGCATAATAAGCAGAATTTAGTACCTTTGCTCACTATGAGCAACGAAATGAAGACTACAGTGAAGGTTTCAGTCGTTATGTGCACCTATAACGGCAAGCAGTTTCTGCGTCAGCAAATGGATTCCATTTTGGCGCAGAGCTACCCACTGCATGAAATCATTGTGCAAGATGACCAATCGACTGACGACACTTGGGACATTCTTGAGAGTTACCGACAAGCCCACCCTGGGTTGGTAAAGATACATCGCAATGTTGAACGTTTGGGCTTTAATCGCAACTTTCACACCGCTCTCATGAGAGCTACAGGCGATGTGATAGCTATTAGCGATCAAGACGATATATGGTTTGCTAATAAAATAAGTAGACAGGTGGATATTATAGGCAATGCCGATGTGTGTTTTTCAGACTATTACACCGATGACACCTATCATCTGCCCTTACAGGCTTATGTTTCGCCACGCACCAACTTTGAGCACCTATTGTTCTACGATTGTACCCCAGGGCACACCATGTTGCTCAAGACCTCTTTTGTAAGAGGCATTACTGAGTGGAATTATGACATATATTATGACTGGTGGCTCAGCATTCATGCCTTAATGAGCAATGGGTTGGTCAAGGTGCCCGAGGCACTCAATTGGCACAGACATCATGCAGCATCGGCCACTACCCATGTGTTTAAAAAAGGCTTTTATGAAGCTGTGCCGCATCCCACTTGGCAACCTTATGTATGGGGCTACTTTCATCGTCTACATTTACAAAAGAAGCGCAACTACAACTTCTTTTATCACTACATCAGTCAACACATTGACAGCAAACGTTACGCTGTAGCAGCACAGATTGCACGATTAATGACTCGCAAAAATCCGTTTGCATTATTCCACTTGTGCTGCCTATGTGGTAAGCACTACGACAAAGTGTACCCAGGCAAGCCACATGGCCTATCGGGACGTATACATGGATTCTTTTATCCGTTCATATCAGCCTATGGCAACGATTTGTTTAAACTCGAAAAGTAATTAATACTACAATATAATTCTATGATTCGCAATATAGCCATTGTGCTGGCAGGTGGTGTAGGAAGCCGCTTAGGACTCAGCACGCCCAAACAATTTTTTAAGGTGGCGGGCAAAATGGTAATCGAACATACCCTTGACACCTTTGAACGCAATCAGCACATTGATGAAATAGCAATAGTGTCAAATCCGGCCTACGTGTCAGATGTTGAAAACATTGTGTTGCGCAACGGATGGACAAAGGTAAAAAAGATACTAAAAGGCGGAAAAGAACGCTACGACTCAAGTCTGTCGGCCATTCATGCTTATGAAGGGGGCGACGAGGTCAATTTGGTGTTTCATGATGCTGTACGTCCTTTGGTTTCGCAACGTATTATTGACGATGTGTGCGAAGCCTTGAAGCAGTACGAAGCCATTGATGTAACCGTGCCAGCAGTCGACACCATTATTGAAGCAGAAAATGACCATATTGCATCTATCCCCGATCGTTCACGTTTGCAGCGCGGACAAACGCCTCAGGCTTTTCGCCTTTCGGTCATAGCCGAGGCCTACAAGCGAGCACTCAACGACCCTAACTTTAAGGTGACTGACGACTGTGGTGTGGTGGTGAAGTATATGCCCGAAGTGCCCGTACACTTAGTAGCTGGCGAAGAGAGCAATATGAAGTTGACTTACAAAGAAGACACCTTCTTACTCGACAAACTCTTTCAGTTGCGTGGTTCAGCTGCTCCCGAAACGCTTGATAAATCGCAACTGCGCGATAAGGTTGCTGTCGTGTTTGGTGGCTCATATGGTATAGGCAAAGACATAGCTGCTGAGCTGCGTGATGCTGGCACACATGTACATAGTTTCTCGCGCTCGCTCACGGGCACCGATGTGGGCAATCGCAAGGATGTGGCAGCTGCCTTGAAGCGCGTGGCTGATAAAGAGGGACACATTGACTTTGTTATCAACACAGCAGGTGTGCTCAACAAAGAGCCACTTTGCACCATGGATTATGCCATTATTCAAGCTGCTGTGCAAACCAATTACATGGGCACAGTGAATGTGGCCATTGAGGCATACAACTATTTAAAGCAAACGCACGGCCAACTCATTTTCTTCACTTCAAGCAGTTATACGCGTGGACGTGCTTTTTATAGCATCTACTCATCAACTAAGGCTGCTATAGTTAACTTTGTGCAAGCTGTGTCGCAAGAGTGGGAAACTGCAGGCATACGCGTAAATTGTATTAACCCCGAACGCACCAAAACACCTATGCGTGTGAAGAACTTTGGTGTTGAACCCGATGACACACTACTGCGCTCAGAGGTGGTGGCCGATGTTACGGTGCGTTGCTTGCTCGCTGACTACACAGGGCAGGTGATTGATGTGAAACGACCTGCTAAATGATTTGAAGTGCCGCAACATGAATAATGAACCTTTGAAGCACTACATGGAGCAACACCGCCGTGCTGTGCAATTAAAGCAATTAGACATATTGAAGGCCATTGATGCTATATGCAAACATCATGGCATTGACTACTGGTTAGATGGTGGAACCCTATTGGGGGCTGTGCGTCATGGTGGCTTTATACCATGGGACGACGACATAGACATAGCCATGCGATTAACTGACTTGCCTCGCTTTGTTGAGGCTGCACGTAGTGAGTTGCCCCACCACTTGTACATGCAAACGCCCGATACTGACCCCAATGTGCGCTTGCCTATATATAAGGTACGCGACACCAACTCCTTCTTGGTTGAGAATGCCGACGACTTTACCCGTCCTTATGGCAAGGGACTATATGTCGACATTTTTCCGATGATGCCTTATCCCAGTTGCTCAAAGGCTTTTATTAAGCGCGTAACAAAAGGCTATTGTCGTGCCAATGCCATAATGTGTAGCCAACATTACTATTCGTTCCGATCGTTTGCCGAATTCTTTTACTTTGGCATGAAGCGTGCCTGGTGCAAGTTGCAGTGGCAAGTGGCTTGCCTATTGAAGCATAAAGGTGAGTTTACATCGAACACTCTTAACAACAATGGTTATGGCATTATGCATCGCACCGATAGCATATTCCCCGTTCAACCTATAACGTTTGAGGGCATTCAGTTCAATGGTCCAGCTAATCCCGATGCTTACCTAACCGACCTTTATAGCAATTACATGCAGTTGCCCCCTGAGGACAAGCGAGGTGGACACGCTGTGTTCTATGCTGAGACGTTGGTAAACGAATAAAAAAACGTCAACTTGACGCGTTGGCGGAATTAGTAAACAAGTTGACAAGTTAACGGGTTAACAGGTAAGTTTGCCAAG
>URDV01000066.1 GCA_900546605.1 uncultured Prevotella sp. | reverse complement strand
ATGTCAGTTTTGGCCAAAGAGGTGACTAACACAAAGTTTTTACCTCCATTTAAGTGGTACATGGCATGCGCAAAGTAGTAGGATGTGCCTCCCGGCATATCCACTTCAGTACGTGGTGTTATGATTTTATCGTGCGTAATGTGCCCGATGCAACATATCTTATTCATGCGTAATTTTATAGTTTGTAGCGTACAAAGTTACACTTTTTAAATGTTTGAGTTGTAAATAAGGGAGATAAGTATTGTTTTGAAGTAAAAAAAGGAAAGTTTTTCAGTAAAAACGACTATGAGTACTCAAGTGTACATGAGTATAATACTCAAGTGTACATGAGTATAGCACTAAGAGTAGTATAAACGCTTTTTCCCAAAGTATCGTAATGATTGCCATGGTCTACGTGCTTCATTGGGCTTCCAGTCTGCCCTTACTAAATTCGAACTTCAGTAAGTAAAACTTAATGTGCTTCGAGCCAGTTGCTGCCTTCGCCACAGTCGGCCAACAAGGGTACTGAAAGCTCATAGGCATGCTCCATTTCGTCAATAACAATTTGTTTAACATGGTCAAACTCCTCGGGGTAGACTGAAAAGTTCAATTCGTCGTGCACCTGCAATATCATTTTTGAACGGATGCCCTCGCGCTCAAAACGTTGGTCGATGCGTACCATAGCCACTTTAATGATGTCAGCAGCCGTACCCTGAATGGGGGCATTAACGGCATTGCGTTCAGCATAACCACGTACCACCGCATTACGCGAATTAATGTCTGATAGGTAACGCCGGCGTCCAAAGGCTGTAAGAATATAGCCTCGCTCACGTGCTATCACCACACTCTGTTCCATGTATTGCTTTACCTTGGGATAAGTTTCAAAGTAGTTGGTTATTAGCTCTTTAGCTTCAGTACGCGACACATCCATGCGCTCTGCTAAGCCAAAGGCCGATATACCATATATAATGCCGAAGTTGGCTGTTTTTGCTTTGCGGCGTTCATCGCGTGTTACCTCGTCAATAGGTTTGTGAAACACGCGTGCAGCAGTGGCAGCATGAATGTCGCGTCCTTCGCGAAAGTCGTTCACCAAGTGTTCATCTTGACTCAAGTGAGCCATGATGCGCAGTTCTATTTGTGAATAGTCGGCTGAGAAGAAAATGCAACCAGATTCGGGAACAAAGGCTTTGCGTATTTCGCGTCCATCATCACCACGTACGGGTATGTTTTGCAAGTTGGGGTTTGATGATGATAGGCGTCCTGTGGCGGTTACAGCTTGATTGAATGATGTATGAATGTGACCTGTTTGTGGATTGATGAGTTTGGGCAATGCATCAATGTAGGTGCTGATGAGCTTTTTCAAAGCACGATGTGCCAATATTTTGCTGATAATGGGGTGCTTGTCTTTTAAGGCTTCAAGCACTTCCTCGCCCGTTTGATATTGTCCACTTTTAGTCTTTTTGGCCTTATCGTTCAACTTGAGTTCATCAAAAAGCACCTCTCCCACCTGACGGGGTGATGTGAGCAAGAAGGGGTGGCCTGCTAATTCATAAATTTCTGATTCAAGTTGTTGCATGCGTTGACGGAAGTGTTGACCAGTTTCAGCTAACGCCTGCGTATCGAGTCTTACCCCATTGCGCTCCATTTTAGCCAATACGGGCATCAAAGGCATTTCTATGTCGTAGAACACACGGGTGAGGTCATTTTGTTGCAATTCTTGTTCAAGAGGTTGCTTAAGCTGTAAGGTGATGTCAGCATCTTCGCAAGCATAGTCGCGAATGTCGGCAGGAGCCAAGTCTGCCATATTCTTTTGTCCGCGTCCTTTGGGCCCAATTAATTCCTCAATGTGAATGGTTTGGTAGTTAAGGTATATTTCGGCCAAGTAGTCCATGTTGTGTCGCAACTCGGGTTGCACCAAGTAGTGAGCCAGCATGGTGTCGAATAGGGGAGCGGACAGGTGAATGCCATAGTTAGCCAACACGGTGAGGTCATACTTTAGGTTCTGTCCCACCTTCATGAGCTCAGCATGTTCATACACAGGACGGAAAATGTTGACCATGCGTTGTGCTGCATCCGTTTCACGTGGAACGGCAACGTACCAAGCTTGTCCACCCGCTATGGCAAAGCTCAAACCCACTAATTGGGCTGTGATAGCATCGATCGACGTTGTCTCTGTGTCTAAACTTATTTCATTAAAAGTCAATAAATGCTCACACAATTTTAATGCATCTTCTTCATTATCAATGAGAATGTAGTCGTGCTGAACATCTTTTAGCGTTTTATGCGGCGTATTATTTTCTTCGTCAAACAAACCATGCGGCTCTGCTGCAAACAGACCGCCTAATTCATTTACGTTTTTTTGCATTTCGTTGGAGTTGTTCTCCATTTTCTTTAAGAAGGCACGAAATTCAAGTTCTTCATAAATGGAGCGCAAAGCATCGTTGTTGGGTGGAGTAGTGCGAAGGGAGTTGAGGTCAAGTTCAACGGGAACATCAGTTTTGATGGTGACAAGGAATTTTGAGAACTTTATTTGTTCCGTATTCTCCTCCACTTTTTTCTTCATAGCTCCCTTTAGTTGGTCTGTGCTGGCCAATAGGTTATCAATTGATCCGAACTGGTTAATGAGTTTTACCGCAGTCTTTTCACCTACGCCAGGGCATCCCGGCACATTATCAGCGGTGTCGCCCATAAGGCCTAATAGGTCGATAACTTGGTCGGTGTGTGTAATGCCATATTTGGCACATACCTCAGCGGGGCCTAATTTTTCCATGCCAGCGGCCCCGTGGCCAGGACGACGCATGAAAACACCTGGCCGAACTAATTGAGCATAGTCTTTGTCGGGGGTTACCATGTGTACCTCTAACCCTTGTTCTACGCCTTTCACAGCCAAGGTGCCAATCACGTCATCGGCTTCATAATCGGGCACTTCAAGAATGGGAATGTTATAAGCATTGATAATTTGCTTGATAATAGGCACCGCCCATTTAATATCTTCAGGTGTAGCTTCACGTTGTGCCTTGTATGCGGGGTAGGCACGATGGCGGAATGTGCCGCCAGCGGGGTCGAAGGCAATACCTATGAAATCGGGCTTTTCGGTGTTTAATACATCGTTGAGCGTATTGACAAAGCCATAAACGGCAGATGTGTTTTGCCCTTTTGAGTTGATGCGTGGTGAGCGAATAAGTGCGTAGTAGGCACGATATATAAGCGCGTAGGCATCGAGTAGATAGAGGGTTTTCATGTGGCGAAATGTTTTATTTGCTCACAAAAATACATAAATCCTCTCGTAAACACGGTGTTTTTCGTACTTTTGTAGCTCAAAGTAATGTTATGGACAAATTAACTGTAATTCGCCGTCCCGTAGAGGGAGAGTTGGCAGCATATAAGGAATTGTTTAACTCAGCGCTGGCTCATGATGATGATTTTTTGGGTCAAGCGCTTGACTATGTACGCCGTCGTCAGGGTAAGATGATGCGTCCACTTTTGGTGGTGCTCATGGCCAAAGAGTTGGGCGAGGTGTCCATTAACTCTTTACGCTCAGCTGTTACGCTCGAACTGTTGCACACCGCTTCATTGGTGCATGATGATGTAGTAGATGAGAGTGACAAGCGTCGTGGCCAACGCTCGGTTAATGCAGTGTATGATAATAAAGTAGCAGTGTTGGTAGGCGACTATTTGCTCTCCAGCTCGTTACTGCAAGCCGCCAAAACGGGTAATATCAAGGTCGTTGAAATCATTTCGCGTTTAGGAGGCACGCTCTCTGAGGGCGAGGTATATCAGTTGGCCAATATTCGTAAGGAGAAAATTTCAGAGGAGGCTTACTTTCACATTATACATCACAAAACGGCAGCCTTGTTTGCTGCTTGTGCTGAGTTAGGAGCTATTTCGGCGGGTGCTGATGCCGACTATGTGGCGCGAGCTAAGCGTTTTGGTGAGTTGGTTGGCTTATGTTTCCAAATTCGTGATGACATTTTTGATTACTATGCCGATAGTAAAATAGGTAAACCCACAGGCAACGACATGCTTGAGGGCAAGCTTACTTTGCCTGTTATACATGTGGTGAAAACGGCTCATGATGCGCATATTACGCAGTTAGCTACTCGTGTAAAACGTGGCGAGGCTACGGCTGCTGATATAGCTGAATTGGTAGAGTATACTAAGCAGCATGGTGGCATTGCATATGCAGAACAACGAATGCGCGAGTTACATAATGAGGCACTTAACTTGCTGAATTCGTGGACAAACCTTGAAGTGCGCGATGCATTGAAGGGCTATATTGACTTTGTGGTAGAACGTGATTTATAATGGTCTTTAGCCCTTGCAGAATCTGTACATCTATTTACAGCAATTGTACTCTAAGCACAATGCAGATACTTAACTTTGTCATAGGTGTGGTGATAAAGAACGAAGTATATTAGTACTCTAATTCGTCCAACCATATGGTTGGACGAATTAGAGTACTATACTCATTGCCACTTGCAATTAGTACTAAAATTCGTCCAACCATTGGTTGGACGAATTAGAATACTATACTCATTGCCATTTGCAGTTAGTACTAAATTCGTCCAACCAATGGTTGGACGAATTAGAATACTATACTCATTGCCACTTGCAATTAGTACTAAGAATCGTCCAACCATATGGTTGGACGATTCTTAGTACTAATATGCATAAGTGTTGAGCATGTGCTAAACACCTTTAGAGTACATAATAACTACTTAACTTAAAAAATGGTCAAGTTATTTTTTTAATAGTCCAAGCTTCAGGTATTTATTACCTTCCGCTAAAAAACTAATAAATAGGTGCTCAAAACTATTTTTTATTGTAAGAATAGTTCTGAGCACCTATATTAGGCATAAATAACCCATTTAAGTAGCTTAACCTACCACTAAGTTCATAAGTTGGATTATAAACCCACCTTTTCCAGTTCCTTTTGCATTTGTTGTTGCAACTCACGCGCTTTGTTGGCTGCTGCAGTAGCAAAATTTTCGGTGTTGTCAGCATAAATAATGCCACGAGATGAGTTTACAAGTAATCCACATTCACGTGTCATACCATACTTGCACACTTCCTCAAGAGAACCACCTTGCGCCCCAACACCAGGCACTAACAAAAAGTGATGCGGAACAATCTTTCGTATGTCCTCAAACAAGCGACCTTGTGTTGCACCCACTACATACATCATCTTTTCATCACTCGCCCATTGTTGCGAACGACGAAGGACCTTTTCAAAAAGACGCTCACCATGCTTGTCCTCAGACAATTGAAAATCATGTGAACCCTTGTTACTTGTTAAAGCCAACAATATAACCCACTTACCTTCATATTGTAAGAAAGGAGTCACACTATCCTCGCCCATATAAGGAGCTACTGTGAGCGAGTCAATATTCATTTCCTCAAAGAACGAACGCGCATACATAGCTGAAGTATTACCTATATCTCCACGCTTGGCATCAGCTATGATGAATTGCTCAGGATAGTTATCTTTGATATATTTTACCGTTTTTTCAAAAGCCTGCCAACCCTTTAGGCCAAAGCATTCATAAAAAGCCAAATTGGGCTTATATGCAACACAATAAGGAGCTGTGGCATCAATAATTGCCTTATTAAAGGCAAAAATGGGATCTTCTTCCTTCAACAAATGTTCAGGAATTTTCTTCAAGTCCGTGTCCAAGCCTACACATAAAAAAGAGTGTTTGGCACGAATGTTGTCAATGAGTTGTTGCTTGTTCATTTTACAGATTTTATAATGCATTGCAAACTTACACAAAAAAGTTCATTCTTTGCCTTAATTGCCACTATTTTATGATGGTCAGCCAAACTTTTAGCATTCCAAATACAATAAAAAATGCTCAGCAATCATAATCCTCTACCATTTCATAATAGGGAGATGAATGCTGAGCACTTATGCTATACACTAAAAGGATATTCCTGTTTAGAACAAGAAATTACGAAAATCATTAAATATAGCAAAAGCCATTAATAGTAGCAGCAATGTCATGCCTACGGCTTGTGCACGTTCCATAAACTTATCACTTGGCTTGCGACGTGTAATGACCTCAAAAAGCAAAAAGAACACATGGCCACCATCTAGGGCAGGAATAGGAAGTATGTTCATAAAAGCTAACATCAACGAAATGAATGCTGTTAGTTCCCAAAAACGACACCAATCCCACTGCGTGGGGAACAAACTGCCTATAGCACCAAATGACCCTACACTTTTTGCACCATCAGCCGTGAATAAATACTTCAAATCATCAACATAGCCTGATAAGACATCCCAACCATGCGTAAAGCCTGCTGGTATGCTCTCAACGAGACCAAAGTGGCGAGTTACTGACTTATAGTCGTGCTGTAAAGGATTATACCATGCTATGCCAAGCATATAATCAGCGTCCAATTTTACATTCACCGTGTCAGTTTGGCCTGTTGCTGAACGCTGCACAACTAATGTAGCTTGGCGTAAACGCGCACTATCGGCATGTGACGCTTGAACCAAAACATCGTCAAGCGAACCACGAATTATGCTGAAGTCATTTACCGTGTTAAATGATTTGCCATTAAACCCAACAATCATGTCACCTGGCAGAATGCCCGCTTGCGCTGCAGCACTTTTGGGCACAACACTATCAACCTTTGAAGGAACAAGTACATCAACAAATCGTGGCTGTTGCTTTACCATCTCGAGCATATTTAAGTCGCCTGGCATAGTTATCGTTAGTTCTTTGCCTTGTCGTAACACTTTGGCTGAATGTGCCTCACTCAAGTCACGATAAACATTACCATCAAAGCGCGTGAACATTTTGTCATCAGCCCCAAGTAGTATGTCACCATCACGAAAACCTATTTGCTTGGCTTGTTCACTAAACTTGAATCCATATGTCATATTGCGCACAGGCACATACGTTTCGCCCCAAGTAAACAATACAGCAGCATAAATAACAAAGGCGGTTATAAAATTAACCAACACACCACCTACCATGATAAATAGACGTTGCCAAGCAGGCTTCGCACGAAATTCCCATGGCTTGACAGGTTGCTTCATTTGCTCTGTGTCCATTGACTCGTCAATCATGCCAGCAATTTTCACATAACCACCTAAGGGTAACCACCCCATGGCATAAGTTGTATCACTCTTTTTAGGCTTAAACTTAAAGAGCGTCAGCCAAGGGTCGAAGAAAAGACAAAACTTTTCAACACGCACCTTGAAGAGTTTCGCAAAGAAGAAGTGTCCTCCCTCATGTAAAATAATAAGGAGAGAGAAACACAAGATGAGCTGCAAAGCTCTGATAAAAAATACTTCCACTATTTACTATTAATTAGTTAAGTTTAGAAAAACCTATATATACTACACATTTTACATACTTAGGCTTGCATCAAATCCTCAGTCAAGTTCCGAACGGCTTTATCTGTTTCAAAAAGATCATCAAGCGTAGGGTTGGCTATAAAATTAGCTTGGCTCATAGCCATGGCTATGTAGTGTGGAATATCCATGAAACCTATTTTGTTTTCTCTAAAAGCCAAGTTAGTTACCTCGCCCGCAGCGTTCAGTATGCATGGCATATTGCCTCCCTTGTCAATGGCTTGATAAGCCAAATCCAAGCATGGGAATCGATCTTTATCAGCAGGTTCGAAGTGTAAAGTTGCCACCTTAAATAAGTCAAGAGGCTCTGACTGCAATGGCAAACGCTTAGGATAACTGAATGCGTACTGAATGGGAAGACGCATATCAGGAGTACCCAATTGTGCCATTACTGCACCATCGTCAAACTCTACAGCAGAATGAATAATACTCTCAGGATGAACTACTACTTGAATGTCAGCTGGAGCTACGGCATAAAGCCAATGCGCCTCAATCATTTCAAAGCCTTTATTCATCATGGTAGCCGAATCAATCGTTATTTTAGCTCCCATTTTCCAATTAGGATGTTGCAAAGCTTGAGCCGACGTAACATGCTGCAAATCATCTTTACTATATGTACGGAAAGGGCCGCCCGATGCTGTCAGCAATATACGACGAATGTGGTTACGCCCTTCACCATTTAAGCATTGAAATATTGCTGCGTGTTCACTATCAACAGGCAATATATTCACTTTGTGCTTTAAGCACAAATCGCGAATTACGCTGCCCGCTACGACCAACGTTTCCTTGTTAGCTAAAGCAAGCGTTTTACCCGCTTTTATTGCAGCTACCGTGGGGCGCAAACCAGCAAAGCCCACCATGGCTGTGAGCACAATGTCAACCTCATTACTTTGCACCACTTGGCACAAAGCATCTGCACCTGTATATACTTTTATAGGCAAATCAGACAAAGCCTCACTTACCTCTTGATATTTTGCCTCATTGGCTATCACCACAGCATCTGGCACAAAAGTTCGTGCTTGCTCTATAAGTAAGGCTGCATTATTGCCCGCTGTGAGCACACGTGCCTCAAATTGATCAGGGTGTTGCTTTATCACATCCAAAGCTTGTGTACCAATTGAGCCTGTTGAGCCAAGAACAGCAATTTTTTTCATTTCTTATCTATTCAGATTAAATAGTTCTTCAGGAATGTGTAATTGAAGCGTGCGTTCACGCAAATCATAATTTAATAAGAAATCATTGTGGAAGGGCAACATGAGTTCTTCACCATTGTTCTCTTCGATTGTCAATAGTACATTAGCCGATGAGTCGTCAACCTGCACAATTGTACCTATATATTGACCATCTTGATTTGACACTGCAAAACCTGTAAGAGCTTTATACGATGAGAGCACGCTACCCTCTTCGCTATCAACATCAGCCAAATGCGCTTTAGGATAGTATACGCTATGGCCCACTAAGCGCCGTGCTTGTTCATCTGTGTCTACATCTTCAAATTTTATAATGGCGGTATCTTCATTTTTAAAGCGATACTCCTCCCAGAAGAATGGCACTAGAATGCCATCCATATCAAGAACCAAGTATTCGGCCGACCCAGTATCAAAGCAATCATCAGTAAATGATAACTCTACTTCACCACGCAGTCCACGATGCTTGGCTATATAGCCTATTTTAAAAACCTCACTTTCGCGTATCATCCTTACACACGTTTGATGTTAGCTCCTAAAGCATTTAACCTTTCCTCAATACGTTCGTACCCACGATCAATCTGCTCCACATTGTCTATTTGACTTACACCATCTGCACTCATAGCAGCTATAAGTAGAGCAATGCCCGCACGAATGTCAGGCGATGACATGCGACGCGCACGCAATCTTATTTTATGGTCATGCCCCACAACTACAGCTCTGTGCGGATCACACAAAATGATTTGTGCACCCATGTCAATCAGTTTATCAACAAAGAACAAACGGCTTTCGAACATTTTTTGATGAAAGAGTACCGTACCACGTGCTTGCGTTGCCACAACTATTAATATGCTAAGCAAGTCGGGGGTCAACCCAGGCCAAGGAGCATCAGCTAACGTCAAAAATGAACCATCTATGAATGATTCTATTTGAAAATGCTTTTGTGCGGGAATCAATATATCGTCACCTTTAATGTAAAGGCGTATGCCTAACCTACGAAAAGCCTCAGGTATGATACCTAACTGTTTTACACCTGCCTGGCGTATAATTAAGCCATCACCCACCATTGCTCCCATGCCAATGAATGAACCTATTTCAATCATATCGGGCAAAATACGATGGTTGGCTCCATGCAATTCAGTTACGCCTACTATTGTGAGCAGATTAGAGGCAATTCCTGAAATCCTCGCCCCCATTTGGTTCAGCAAATGACATAATTGCTGAATGTAAGGCTCACAAGCTGCATTATAAATTGTAGTGGTGCCCTTAGCCATCACAGCAGCCATAATAATGTAGATCGGAAG
>URDV01000065.1 GCA_900546605.1 uncultured Prevotella sp. | reverse complement strand
TTTAGCCATTTCGTATCTATATAGAATCCACACAGTCACTTTTCTACCGTTTAGAGCGTATAGTATTGATAATCTATTAATAATAGAAACGAAAAATGAAGTGAAAAGTTCTATCGTCTTTTTTTGATATCGTAAGTAGTTGAATTTGCGTTATATTTCGAGTGCTTAAGTAGGTGCTCAAAATTATTTTATAGAAAGCGTATTTGCCCCCTAAGCTAAAGACTTAGGGGGCAAATACGCTTTCTACAACTTCAGACTTCCTAACAAACAACTCTTCACACCTTCTTCTTAGCAAAGCGATGTGTAAGGTCATGAAGTGAGCCATCAGTTTCAACACGATAAAATCGCTGATTAGTGTCGGGTGATGAAAGTGGACCATACTTAGCTATGTATGGGCCAAGCTTGATGTAGTTAAGTGATTCGGCCAGTTGCTGGGCTGTGGGGAGCCAAGTACGTCCTGAGTACCACCCTGTGCGTATGTTGTCAGCATAGTGAGTGTGTATGTAATGGCATAGGGCTAATACCGCTTCAGGGTCATTGTCACCGCCTTGAATGCCCACACACGTAATGGTGCCATTATAGGAATCGATGAGTGCTGTAATGCGTTCTATGGAAAGTTCTTCGCCAATGTCCTCGCGCAAAAAAGCACTATGACAACCCATGCAGCGATTGGGGCAGCATGTAAGATTGATGGCTAAAGTAACCTCATCGGGGTATTCTTGAAAAACTATGTCGTAGTTGTAATACTTAAGCATGTGCAGTGGTTTGTAATGATAAACGGCCTTTCACCCTATGGCTCTATATAAGAGTGGGGACGAAAGGCCGTTCTACTATGGTAATGTAATGGTTGCTTGGGCTATTAGTAAAAAGGGTGGTTAGAATATTAAAATCAGAATTTTTTGAACCACCCTAAAGTGTTATTCCTCTACCTTTTGGTAATAGCGGCGGTTAGCCTCCTTCTGTCGGTCGAGCGAGAAGTTGCTGACGCGCTTCAAGTAACCAATGATGCGTGTTAGGTAGTCGAGGTTAGTTGAGCCACATTTGGGACACTTGTGCAAGTGGTGCTTGTCAATGTGTCCGCAGTCGTTGCAAAGGGTGTTGGGAATGTTGAAGGTGAAGTAGTTACATCCCTCTTTGGCTGCTACGCGCAACAATTGACGATATTGTGGTTGACTTAGGTGCTCATCCAAATTCATGTGTAAGGCCGAACCACCCGTTAAGTGCTCAATAAAGCGACGTCCATGTAAACGGAACTTTTCAATAATGTCAGTGTTGGGGTCTTCAACTACGTAAAAGTATGAATTGTAGCAGTCGCGTGGAACGTAGTAGCCCGCTTCGCGATCCCAACGAGCATGTTTAACACCAACGTTCTCGGCAGGAATCATTTCGCAGTTAAACATGACATCCTTTGAGTGGTACTTGCGGTTGTAACCCTCAATTAAGCCCAATATGTTGCTTACAAACTCCTCGTACTCTTTGTTGTCAGAGATGGTGATGCCTAAACTCTCAGCAGCTTCAACCATGCCGTTAACACCAATAGTGAGATATTGGCGCTTGATGTTGATGTAACCTGCATCGAAGAGTGGCAACATGCCCTTATCCATTAAGTCCTTAAGGTTGGCATTGTAAGCTAACTGCACTTTGTGCATAAGGTCAATGATGTCATCAAGATATTCAACGTAAGAGCGACCCTCGCGTGTGGCTTGTTGTACACAACGGTTGAGGTTGACGGTAAGTACAGACTTTGAACCTGTTGAAACACCTCCAGCACCTAAGGTGTAGCTAAAACCGTTGTCTTGAATTTCGTTGCGCAAGCGGCAGCATGAAGCCAAAGAGTCAGCGTTATCGCTCATGTAAGTAAAGAAGCTATGACCCTCAGCATACATTTGTGATGTGAAGTCAGCATATTCTTTATCCATTACATCGCCATCCTTTGAGAGCAATGCCATGGTCTCAACAGGGAAGGTGAGCACGGCTTTGGTGCGCTCTTGGTTAAACCACTTCATAAAGCGACGCTGCAACCAGTCGAGTGCAGGCCATGATGGACGACTACCATCGGGGAAGCGGAATTCGCCAAATATGCTCTCAAAGTAATACTTGTCGTAGTAAGATATGTTCCAAAATACTGATTGGAAGTTTCTTGCTCCTGTGGGTTGGTTAATTGAATACACAATCTGCTCAAAGCAGTCGGTAATCATTTTGTCAATGGTGCGCTGTCGGGTTGAAAGGTCAACTACCTTGTCGGCATGTTTGTAGTACTCTTCGCCATATTCTATTTCAAGAAAATGGCTCATGTACATTAAAAATTCAGGTGTAGCACATGCGCCCGAGAGCATAGAGCTAACAATAAACACCATGTTGACAAAGCCACCACAGAATGACTTGAGGTTAGAGGGGGCTGTTGAGTTGCCACCTATGTCCTTTGTGCCATTCAAAAGCCAAGGGTACATGGTGATGGATGCACAGTAGTTGGCCAACGACGTTTCATCGTTTTTGTAGATGTAGTGATTTTTGAGCAAATAGATGTAGCGATCAGCTAAATCTTTACCATACATCTCTTTAATGCGGTCGCAAAGTAAACGTCGGTTGAGGCGAATGAAGCCCTGTTTAGGTAACTCACCTATAAGGGTGGCAATGTTCTTGTTTTCAACGTTAGCATTGGCATCGTACTTAGAACCAGTGGCAGGGTTGGTTGAGTTGCAATAGTTAATAAGAAAACGCAACTTGTCAGCAGTCTCGCGGTCGTCTTCATGACGCTTGCGGTAAAGCATAAAGGCTTTGGCTACCTCATAGTGATGTTCAGCCATTAGGGCTACCTCTACTTGGTTTTGCACATCTTCAACGCTCATGCCATTGCAAAAACGCAAGCGTTGCATGATGCGGTTGAGTGCTTCAGCGTCAATGTCCTTGTTTTGGCTTTGAAAGGCTTTGATGACTGCTGACTTGATCTTTTCGATGCTTAATGGTTCGGTCTTGCCGTTACGTTTAGTAATGATGAAGTTATCGGTGCACATGGGCTGAAAGGTTATTGCGCAGAGCCTATTCAAGGCATAGCAAAATAGTAAGTTTTGGACAACTTTTTAATTTTGCTGTGACTAAAAGTTTTCCGTTTTGTTCAATCTTGGTAATCTGACTTCTTGTCATTCAGCTTGTTAATTAACAAGCAGCGAAGTAGATTCTCTTGCACGATTGATGTTCTCCTTTTAATGTGGTAAAAAAGCATTATTGTGTTTGCAACTTGCTGATAATCAGTATTATAAGTTATAAGCACAGACTGCTTGCGTGGAGATCTTTAACGACTGGTGAGGAATAGTTTGCTCTGCGTTAGTCGTATTTGTTGTATTGTTTTCGAGAGCAAAGATACGGCAAACTTTCAGATTGAAAAAGGAAAAGAAAATGTTTTTTTTGGAAAACTTTTGTCGCTTGTGTTGTGTTTAAATGTTCGCATTCATGTGCTATAATTGGCTTGTAGTTGATAACCAACGTAATAGGGGGCTATACTTGATTTATTGGTTGAGTGTGCAAGATTTTTTCTCTCTCAAATATGTAAGTTGTGTTTTGAAATTTGTAGGTTACAAAGTAAATATATGGCTTAAAGCGGCTTGCGCTTTTCAAGCTCTTGATGATATGTAATCGTAAATTCATTTAAAGTGAGTGCTGTAAATAAGAAAAGGTATTCAAAACGAAAGTTCACTTGTTTACGGCACCCACCTAAAATGAGAGAAGGATGTGTTGTTAAGTAAGTGTTCAGAACTATTATTGACCCGTTGGCGGAATTTCAGGTTAACGGGTTAACAAGTTGACAGGTTAACAAGTAAGTATGCTTTACACCACTTATTATGTTAAAGCCGAATGACAGGAAACTTAAAAAGCTCGGCAAACTTACCTGTTAACCCGTTAACTTGTCAACTTGTTTACTAATTCCGTCAACGCGTATTATTGACTAAAATAGTCTGCTGTGCTGCCTTTTTTAAGGCAACGTTTGCATATAACATAACAACCCAAAGCTTCAGCCTTGGGTTGTATTAATTTGATCACCTACTTACTCAGTCACTTCTTCGCCCTTAAGGGTAGCACTTGAGGCATCAGTAATGCGCACTTTAACGTATTCACCAGGACGATGGTTGCCACGGTCAAACACTACTACCTTGTTTTGTTCGGTACGTCCAAAAAGCTGCTCTTTTGAACGTTTGCTCACACCTTCAACCAAAATTTCATATTCCTTGCCAATGCAGCGATGGTTGCTTTCAGCGCTCAGTTCATTTTGTAACGCAATAAGCTCCTCCAGACGACGTATTTTAGTTTCCTCGGGCACATCGTCGGGGAAATGACGTGAGGCAAAGGTACCAGGGCGTTCGCTATATTTAAACATAAAGGCAGAATCGTAGCCACACTCGCGCATGAGTGAGAGCGATTGTTGGTGGTCCTCCTCTGTTTCAGAGCAATAGCCAGCAAATATGTCTGTGCTCAAGCCGCAATCGGGAATAATGCGACGAATGGCAGCTACACGATCCATGTACCACTCACGTGTGTATTTACGATTCATGAGTTTCAAAATGCGGTCAGACCCACTCTGCACAGGCAAATGAATGTGGCGACACACATTAGGCTCTTCGGCAATAACGTGTAGGGTTTCATCGCTCATGTCCTTAGGGTGACTTGTGCTAAAGCGAATGCGCAAGTTAGGCACAGCACGTGCTACGGTGCGTAATAGTTCAGGAAAGCGAATTTCTGTGCCATCCTCACGTTTCCAGCAATAAGAATTCACATTTTGGCCGAGCAAGGTAATCTCTTTGTAGTTGCGGCTTTCAAGGTCGCGAGCTTCGGTAAGAATGCTTTCAATGTCGCGTGAGCGTTCACGGCCACGAGTGTAGGGCACGATGCAGTAGTGGCAAAAGTTGTTGCAACCACGCATAATGCTCACAAAGCCCGAAATGCGGCTACCACAATAGCGTTCGGGCACAATGTCGCGATAAGTTTCGGTAGTGCTAAGTTCAATGTCGATAGCCTTGTTGCCCACCTCTGCTTGAGCTATGAGGTCGGGGAGTGAGAGGTAAGCATCAGGTCCCGCCACCAAGTCGGCACCATGTTCGTTGAGTAAGCCTTCCTTTACACGTTCGGCCATGCAGCCCAACACGCCAATGATGAGCTTACGCCCTTTGCGACGCATGGCATTAAGTGCCTCCAGTCGGTGAATAATTTTTTGCTCCGCATTGTCGCGTACAGAGCATGTGTTAAGAAAAACGGCATCAGCCTCGTCAATTGACTCGCAAGGCTCATATCCAGCCATTTTCATAACCGAGGCAACCACCTCGCTATCGGCCACATTCATTTGGCAGCCGTATGTTTCAATAAATAGATGTTTCATTTTTTTTGTTAGGTAGTGAACCACTACTGCTTATTTACGTCCAAAGTCGGCAGGCACCTCCCCCCATTGAGAGGTTTCCCATTTTAGTAATGGTATGTCGGCAAAATTGTGGGTGTTAAGCCACGTTTCGGCACGTTCAATTAATTGAAATAGCTGCTCTGTGCGAGCTGTTCGTGCCAATTTAGTGCGGCACTTGCGTGCCTTAACCCATAGCAAAGCATTGCGGCTATCTGAATAAACTGTCATGGTGCGACCTTGCTGCTTAAGTAAAGCTAAGGCATGCACTATGGCCAAGAATTCACCAATATTGTTGGTTCCATGTACAGGGCCAAAGTGAAACACCTCTTGTCCTGTGGCCAAGTCTACTCCACGATATTCCATAGGGCCAGGGTTGCCCGAGCAAGCAGCGTCAACAGCTAAGGCGTTTGCGTTCACTTCGGGGGGTAGGGGTAGCACCGTGTCGTGTCGATAGTCGGGTGGGGCAGGTGGGCAACCTTTAGGTGCGCGTGACTGTTGTGGCTGGCTCTGAAGAGAGTCTTTATCAGCTTGAGGCTGAGTTGCTCTTTGTGTTGCAACTGGTTGTACGTAGTCGCTTGCAGGTGAGTCAAAGGCTTTTTGTGCTTCAGTAGCTGTCTTAAACGATTTAAAAACAGCAGCTGGAAAACCCGATACCTGTTGTTGACATTCGTCCCAAGTGCTATAGATGCCAGGCTTACGGCCTTGCCACACCACGTAATATTTTGTTTTGTTGCTCAAGGGGTAGTAGTAATTTACTGAAGTAGGTGTTCAATGTCCATGTAGAAACCCGTTGGCAAAATGCTTGGCTAACGGGTTAATAAGTTAATGGGGTATGTATGCTATACACCACTTATTATGTTAAAGTTAGAATGGTAAAAAGCTAAAATGCTTGACAAACTTACCTGTTAACCCGTTAACTTGTCAACCCGTTAACTTGTCAACTTGTAAACCCGTTAACTTTTCAACTAATTCCGCAACGCGTTGTAGGAATAAAATTGAACACCTACTTAAATGCAGAGAGGTGCTTTCTATAAAAATGAAGAGTCAAGATCATGACTCATTTTATATCTTGACTCTTCAATCCTTTATTACATGCGTTCGGGCATTTCAATGCCTAACAATCCCATGCCAAGGCGTACTATTTTAGCCACATTCTTTGAAAGCACAAGGCGGAAGGCTTGTTTCTTAGCATCCTCTTCGCGCATGATGCTAAAGTCGTGGTAGAATTGGTTATACTCTTTGACCAATTCATAGCAGTAATTGGCTACAGCAGCAGGTTGATATTCAGAGCCAGCTTGACGCACTACAGAGGCAAAGTCGGCAATGTGTTGAATAATTTCTTCCTCCTTGGTTGAGATTTCAACATCGGTAGGTAACTTTTCGGGAACTTGAATGCCTGCATCGGCTGCTTTGCGCAGAATAGAGCGAATGCGTGCATAAGTGTATTGAATGAAGGGACCTGTGTTACCATTAAAGTCAATACTCTCTTCGGGGTTAAAGAGCATATTTTTGCGAGCATCAACTTTGAGCAAGAAGTACTTCAGAGCACCCATGCCCACAATGCGAGCCACCTCATTCTTTTCCTCCTCGGTCATGTCAGAGTTCTTTTTGGCTTCGTCAATGGTTTGGCGAGCTTGAGCAATCATGCCTGCTACCAAGTCATCGGCATCAACCACCGTACCTTCGCGGCTCTTCATCTTACCATTAGGCAGTTCCACCATGCCATATGAGAAGTGAACCAAACTCTTGCCCCATTCAAAGCCTAAGCGGTCAAGTAAAATAGAGAGAACCTGGAAGTGATAGTTCTGCTCATTACCCACCACATAAATCATTTTGTCAATGGGGAAGTCTTGAAAGCGCAACTTAGCCGTACCAATGTCCTGAGTCATGTACACACTGGTGCCATCGGCACGCAACAAAAGTTTCTCGTCTAATCCGTCCTTAGTTAAGTCGGCCCATACTGATCCATCCTCTTTGCGGAAGAAGAGACCCTTTTGCAAACCTTCCTCAACGGCTTGTTTACCCACTAAGTAAGTGTCGCTTTCGTAGTATATTTTGTCGAAGCTAACCCCCAAGGCTTTATAAGTTTCGTCAAATCCAGCATACACCCATTCATTCATTTTGCGCCACAAGGCACGTACTTCAGGGTCGCCAGCCTCCCACTTTACGAGCATGGCATGCGCCTCTTGCATCAAGGGACTTTCTTTTTCGGCCTTAGCCTTAGCTGCTTCTTCATCCATGCCTTCAGCCATGAATTTAGTTTGCAGCTCTTTCACCTCAGCGCGGTAATGCTTGTCAAAGGCTACATAATAGTCACCAATCAAGTGGTCACCCTTCTTGCCACTGCTCTGAGGGGTTTCGCCATTGCCATATTTGAGCCAAGCCAGCATCGACTTGCAAATGTGAATACCACGATCGTTCACAATGTTGGTCTTTACAACACGGTTGCCGTTAGCCTCAACTACGCCAGCCAAGGCCCAGCCCAACAGGTTGTTACGCACATGACCCAAGTGCAGAGGCTTATTGGTGTTAGGCGAGGAGTATTCAATCATCACCAACGGACTATTGTCGGTAGGCTTAGTAATGCCAAAGTGGTCGTTGGCTTCAATGTCATTGAGCAAACCAATCCATTGTGCGGGAGCGATGACAAGGTTCAAAAAGCCCTTAACCACGTTAAACGACTGTAGCAACTCTGTGTTGTCGGTGAGCCACTGTCCAATCTCCTGCGCTGTGTCTTCAGGCTTTTTGCGTGAAATGCGCAACAAACCGAAAACCACCAAAGTAAGGTGTCCTTCAAATTCCTTTTTCGTTTTTTGTAGCGCCACCTGTGCAGGGGTGATTTCTTGTCCGTAAAGAGCCTTTACAGCTTCAATCACAGCGTCATTGAGTTGTTGTTCTATCTTCATTGTCGTTTTTTTGTTTTTATTTTGGCTACAAAGTTAGTGATAAGCAAGCAATAAGGCATAGTTAACCCTTGTTTTTTTCGGAATATGTGTAAGTAGGTGTATGAATGCTTTACTGATGCTTTAAGGGCGATTAATCAAAATAGTGGGGTGATTGTCGGAGCAAGTCGACAATGCCAGCAGGTGGACGTTGGTTCATCAATTCGCGTTTCATCCAATCCATGTAGGGAGCCACGTGTGCAAAGAATTGGTGATAACCTTTACACAGATAGTTCAATCCAGGTTCGCCATCGGCTGTTTTGCAAAACCTATTTTTGGGGCATTCGCCATTACAAGCAAACAAATATTGGCATGTGCGGCATTGCTGCGGCAGCGACTTTTGTTTAGCTTGCCCAAAGGCTTGTTGTTGTGGCGAGTACATCATGTCGATGAGTGATGAGTTACGAATGTTTCCCAACTTATATTGTGGAAACACAAAGTGGTCGCAAGCATACACATCGCCATTCCACTCTATAGCTCCAGCGTGTCCACATGTCTTGGCCAATGTGCAAATGCCAGGTTGTTGTCCCATCCAGTTGGCCAATGTGGCATCAAATAGTTGCACAAAATATTCGCCCACATCGTGACGCACCCATTCGTCGAACAGGGTGCAAAGAAAGTTACCCCATTGCTCAGGTGTAACGCTAAACTCCATGAGTCCTCCATCACCTTGTTCGTCAACAGCAGCCAAGTTACGTCCGTCGGCATGCGATTGCAAACGCTCAACAATAGGCGTAAACTGAATGTAGTGACAACCTATCTCTTTAAAGAAATGGTAAAAGTCGAGCGGATAGTCAGCATTAAAGTCATTTACTACCGCCAGAGCATTCCATTCCACTCCATGCTTATTGAGCAAATGAATGCCCCGCATCACTTGGTTAAATGAGGGCTTACCTGCGCGGTTGCGTCGATATTCATCATGAAACTCTTGTGGTCCGTCAATGCTCACACCCACTAACCACCCTTCGCGTTTAAAAAAGGCACACCATTCGTCGGTGAGCAGCGTACCATTGGTTTGTATGCAGTTGTCAATAACATGACCATTGGCATGCTTATGCTGCAACTCCACCACACGTTTGTAAAATGAGAGAGGGCGCATAAGGGTTTCGCCTCCATGCCACGTAAAGAGCACTTGCTGCATGGTTTGTGCGGCAATGTAGTCGTGAATGAATTTTTCGAGTAGCTCATCACTCATCACCTCTGAGGGGGAGTCGGCATAGAGTTTTGACTTTTCAAGATAATAACAATATTTGCAAGCCAGGTTGCAGCGCGAACCTGCAGGTTTGGCTAATAAATAGAGAGGCGATGAAAATGGAGTTGCTAACATGCGCGTAATGGTTATGTATAAAAAAAGGGCAGTGGGTTGCTCCTTTTCATTGTTTTGTTTCTGCAAAAGTACAATTTAATGGTCTATGAACAGCACCTATAACTCATTAATCTGCAATTTAATGTCATATCCACCTCACCATCAGTTTGTCTTCAACTGCTCTTCGGGAAGCCTTCGGGATGTGTTCGGGGTATTGTGTATAATGTGTATAATGTGAGTTCGGTATAACCCGTTGGCGGAATTTCAGGTTAACGGGTTAACAAGTTGACAGGTTAACAAGTTGACAGGTTAACAAGT
>URDV01000064.1 GCA_900546605.1 uncultured Prevotella sp. | reverse complement strand
CAATATGATGTCATGTAGCTACCAGTAAGGTCAGCAACCCAACCTTGAATAGCAACCATTACAGCGCAACCAAATACCATTGTCATGAAGATACCTGAAGCAATAGCTGTGTACTTGCCAAGTCCTTCAACAGCCATGTTGAAGATGCCACCCCACATCACTGATGTGCAAAGACCTACGAGCAAGAAGGCAAAGATACCAACAGGTACACTTTCGCTTGATACTGTCAGAGTAGCCCAATCGATAGCAGGTACATTTACTTGCATGCTTTCAGGAGCAAACATGCCGAAGAGTACCAATAGAATTGTAAGTGTACTTACTACAGTAATTTGAGTACGGCTACTTACAGCGCCACCAATGGCACCACCGATGAAGCGGCCTACCAACATCATCAACCAGTAAACAGCTACAATCAAACCTACAGTAGAGGCTGCCATGTTGCCACCTTGGTCAGATGTAAGGAATTGAAGAATGTAAGTAGGAACACCTACTTCAATGCCCATGTAAAGGAAGATGCCCAAGATACCTAAGTTGAAGTGGCGATAGCTTAGTGCGCCCTTAATGAGCGAAGTGTCAACAGGAGCTTGCTCGGGTTCTTCAATCTTGGTAAATGAAATAACGATGAATGCAATAACAAAGATAGCAAGTGCAATCATCAAGGCAGGAGTAGCGTCAGCAATGTGAGCTTTAGCAGCATCACCAATGAGGGCACCCATCAAGATGTAAACACATACAGCGGCTGAAGAGTTGAATACACCACCAATTTGAATCAATTGGTTACCCTTGTTGCCACCACCACCGAGCAAGTTAAGCATGGGGTTAACAACGCAGTTAAGAATACACATTGTAAAACCGCTGATGAAAGCACCTATCAAGTAAACGGCAAAAGCATATTCCTTACCTACGTGGCCAGAAGCCCACTGCACTAAGATGCCAATAATGCCAATGATAAGACCCAACAAGGCTGTTTTTTTGTAACCAATTTTGGCTATAATCATACCTGCAGGTATACCCATTACCAAGTAAGCAATAAAGTTGCCATAGTTACCAATTTGAGCAAGTACATTACTTGCGCCAAAGTCATTCTTTACGATGATAGCCATGGGTGAGCATAGGTTGGTCACGAATGCAATCATTGCGAAGAGGGCGATCATCACGATGATGGCACCCCACTGTTTCTTTTGATTACTCATTTTTTGTTTGTAAGAAAGATAATTTAGATTATTAGATGAATTGAGTTGCTATTGTTATAGTTATGAAAGTTTACGAATTTACATTGGTATGTAAACTCGTAAACTTCAATGTTTTAAGTTTATTCTTCTACACCAAATTTGTAGATAGTCTTTTGTGTATATACCTGCCCAGGTTTGAGTACAACGGGTGGGAAGTAAGAGCGATTAGGACTATCGGGGAAGTGCTGTGCTTCGAAGCAAAGTGCTGAATGTTTACCAAAGGTTGCACCATGTTGGCCTTTGTAACCATCAGCCCAGTTGTCAGAATAGAACTGTACGCCAGGTTCTGTGGTATACACCTCCATTGAACGGCCACTCTTAGGCTCTACAATTTTAGCAGCAAAGGTAAGTTCACCTGGTTCGTGCTTGTTAAGAACAAAGCAATGGTCGTAACCTGCGCCATTCTTAATCTGTTCATTACTGAAATCTGTCAAGTGGTCACCTACGGGGTGTGGAGTAGTAAAGTCAAACGGAGTGCCTTTTACGCTACGAATTTCTCCTGTTGGAATGCTATTTTCATCAATAGGCACATAAAAGTCGGCATTTATTTGGCAAATCACGTCCTCACAAGTAGGTGTGGGATTGCCAATGCCGGCGAGTGAGAAGAAGCCATGACTTGTCATGTTCACAACAGTCTTCTTGTTGGTAGTTCCTTTATAGTCAATTTTTAGTTCATTGTCGTCAGAGAGTGAGTACATTACTGTCATAGACAATTCACCAGGGAAACCTTCTTCATAGTAGGCTGAAACATAGCGAAGTACCAATGTATGGTCATTTACTTGCTCTGCGTCCCAAACGCGCGCATGGAAGCCTGTGGGACCACCATGTAGGTGATTGGGCCCGTTGTTAATAGCTAAACTATACTCTTTGCCATTCAGTGTAAACTTGCCATGGCAAATGCGATTTCCGTAACGGCCTACTAAAGTACTTAAAAAAGGCTCAGGCGAACTGATGCAATCGTCAATATTGTCATGTCCCTGAATCACGTTGGCATAGTTGCCATTGCGGTCGGGTACCATGATTGCTACAAGTGAACCACCATAATTTGTTACGGCCACCTCCATACCATTTGCGTTGTGCAAAAAGTATAGATCAACCTGCTTGCCTTGTATTACTTTTTGGAAATCCTCTCTTTTAAGTCCGCTAAGAGACTGTGCTGTATTTTCCATGATAATGAACGATTAATGTTGCTAAATGCGTTATTTACCTTGCAAATTTGTAGAAAACTTTTGAAACATCAAAACTTTTCAGTCAAAAATGTTACACATTTCTTGTTTCATATTTCAACTAAATGATGGGCATTCAAGAGCCTTTTCAGTTATTCCTTACAAGAGTTTCTGTTTTTATATCTAAGTAGAATTGAATGATTGATCATTATTGCCTTTTTAGCACTCTTGTTTGTAAGTCCAAACTCCATTCATTTTTAGTCAAGTGAAGTAGGCGTTTTTTACTGAAAGGCTCCTATCTTGCCTCATCTGTATTCTTCTCAGTAAAGAGTATGTTCCACATTTGTGGCATTGGCATAATGCTCAAGTAATGCGATGGTGTCAAGCGTGGTTTGTTGCAAGCGTTCAGTTCGTCCATCATAGCCATTGATAATCACCAAGAGTTGTGAAGTGTTGTCTGATATCATGGTGCGCGTAGAGTCACTGGTGGGAGTAGCAAAAGCCCCTGTTGCATCGCGATAAACAGGTAGATGCTCAATGTTGAGTACACCTCGGCCTATGCCTTCGTAAGGTTCGTTAGCTAACCCTATGCCAAGGTTGATGCTGTTACCGCTAATGGCTGCTGCATTGAGAGCAGCTGTGGAATAACCCGATTTGAGCGAAATGAGATTGAGTATGTCAACAATTGTGTTGACATGGTAAAGTCCTTTACCTTGTAGTACTCTGCGTGCCAATTGTTCGCATGCAGGACGGTAGCGACTGGGGTCTTTACCAAATATTTTGTATGCTTGGCGAGTGGCAGCAATGCCTGTGCGTTGTTTTATGGTTTCTGTTGTGTATTGTTGGCAGAGTTGTTGCTCTGCTGTGGCAATTTCTTTCCATAAATCTTCATTTGAAGGCGTGTTGGTTACTTGTGCGGTTATTGCCGCTCCAATGAATTGTGGAAAGAGTTGCTTAAAATCTGATTCAATTGTAAAGTTGTACATGAGGATGAAATGTTAGTTGATGATGATATTCTTAACCCATTGGCGGAATTCTTGGTTAACAAGTTGACAAGTAAGTATGCTATACACCATTTATTGTGTTAAAGTCAGAATGGTAAGAAGCCCCCAAAAAGATAAACTTACCCGTTAACCCTGTTAACCCATTAACTTGTTTGCTAATTCCGCTAACGCGTATACTTAGTAGTTGTCGTCAATGTCGCTATTACCACACAATGCCTTATAGTCACAGTATTTACATCGCTTATTTCCTTGAGTGGTGCATGCAAATGCATTGTCGGGGCTTAGAATTTCCTCTAACAATTGCTTTAGCTTGGCCTCAAAAGGAAGTGCAAATGTATTGAAGTCATAACACCACTTATCACCTAATTTAATGTAAGGGGTATACTCGTCATTGGTGGTGTGATGAATATAGTAAAGTGCAGGACAGATGCCATCAATCTGTTCCGTGCGATAGGGGCTTTCTCTGCTTATAACCCAGCTATAAAGAAATGCTTGGAAAGGATATTTGGGATGATGTTCAGGTTGTGTAATGTTACCTTTTTTATCAGTCTTTTGATTGAAGAGCGTATCTAAAGTGATATTCTCGTCAACTTTGCCGCCTGTTTTGTAGTCAATCACTCGGAGGAAACGCCCCGTGGAAAGTTCTTTGTTGGTAGCAGAATTGAATGTAGCAATATCAATGCGGTCAATCGTTCCACCTATTCTTATGGGCACATCGTGTTCTTCACCCTTTATGTGCACTCCGATGGTAGTGTAAATAGATTTTTCTGCATCTTTAAAAACAAACTGACTGACTTGAGGCTTGTCGCTGGCCTCAAATTTAAGTAAAGTGATAACGAACTTTTTGACAAGATGCTTCAAGAAGTCGTTGGCTTCTAACTTCTCCTCTTCAAATGCTTGTATGATGAGTTTGTCAAGTTTCCCTTTTACATTATCAATGATGTGCCGTATGTTAGCAGGTGTGATGATGCGATTCTTGTACTCACTGAATATGTATTCTGCTATTTTGTGTACAATGGTTCCTAAGTTACGTGGGTCGACTACTTCACTACCAGGCTCATCAGGCACCTGTATGTGTTCCACATATTTGTAATAGAACATACGTGGACAATGTAGGTAGGTATTGAGTGCTGAAGGTGAAAAGCTGCGAGATAAGTTTTTACCAATTAGTTCAGGCTTTACCTTAAATTCATCACAAAAGGTTTCGTGAGGTTTCGGCTCATTGACAAGTTGCACACGACGAATGAACTTCGATAAGTTGCTATCAACAAGCATGGCGCGCATGAATCGTGACATTTCACCCTTTCGAGTTCCTTGTGTAGAGTCGTTATAGACCAATGTGATGGTTTCAGCGCGTTGCAATAACCTATAAAAATAGTAGGCAAACACGGCTGTTTTGCGCAAATAAGTGGTGAGTCCGTAGGCTGTACGTATGATAAAAGGAATAAATGAATCTTCAGAAGAACGTTGCGGCAATATTCCTTCGCCCACAGATAACATTAGCACGTGTTTGAAGTCAAGGCAGCGTGTTTCAAGCACCCCCATCACTTGTAGTCCCATGGCGGGTTCTCCATGAAATGGTATGGAGGTTAATTGCATCTCCTTACGCATAAGTTTGAATAGCATAGTGTAGTTGATGTTTAGCATCGAGTGGTTTTCACTATCCTCAAACAAATGTGTCTTGTTGATAATGTCCTTGAATTCTGTTAGTTTGACATATACTTGGTAATATGACTCGTTATGCAGAATTTTTATCCATTTCTCTTCATGAGTATCAGTTTGATAAACTTCGGCCTCATCCTCCATTTCATCAGCCTCATCTTCAGTTTCGGGTAACCACAAATGTTGCTTCACAAGGTTTATCAAAGCGTTAAGCACTTGTGTAGCCTCTTTAATGGTAGGGCATGTGGTAAACTTAAGCCGAAGCATTTCATGTGAGGAAGTCAGTGGCAATGCTTCGCCATGTAGTAATTTGTCTATTTCATTGTTAATGATGGCATAAGCCGATGTGAAATTCAGTGGAAATCCCTTGGTAATATTAACGCATTTAACGTCAGTCTGCTCCTCACCATAGGGTAGGGCATGTAGCAAGGGCTGAAGCATTTTTTCATCACTCAGCACAATAGCCGTCTCACGTGCATGAGTGTTATCAAAATGTTCTTGCTGTTCATCTTTGAGCCATTGTGCTGCATATTGGGCTTGTATGGCATCGGTGTCAGCTTGTGCAAACGTAATGCTACCAGGTTTGCGGTTTAGTAAATTGTTGAAGTGAGCCTCACATCCCTTTAAGTCATTACCTAACAAGTTTAGGTTCTCGGCAAGGAAGGTTCCCGCCTCTGAGCATGCTTTAACATATTTGTTATTGCTCAGTTGCTTGACATAATAGGTGTCGTAATCCCAATAAAATGTAGCAATGCCTTGCTCTTTGAGTTTTAGAAAGAGCATTTTCTCAACTTTGTCGAGGACATTAAATCCAACAAAGGCCACACGCACTTTATTGTCTAAGCCCATTTGAGAGTCTTCATTAGTGTGGCATACAGTTTCATTATATGCTTTTGTGCCAACTATGCTTGGGTAGGCTTCGGCCACATATCGGTAGAGTTGCCCTTCATATGCTTTACCATCGCTGGTTAACTCATGACGTAATTGGTCATAGAGCGGTTGTAAAATTCTCCACAACAAGGCATAGCGTACGCGAATTTTAGTATCGTCTTTAAAATTGCGTGCATAATGTTCCAATTCAGCTCTTTGTTCTTCGCTAAGTAAGTCACCACCAATGCCCGTTTCTTCGTAATCTTTTAAATTACGAAAAATTTTATGGGCATCTCCCATGTTTTTGTCGATATCATCAAAGTCAAGTAACAATCGTTCGCCCCAACCATAGAATTCATCCAAACTCTTGATGGTGGATGCTGCTTTTTGTTCCTCGCTTAGGTGAGGTTGCTCGGCAAGGCATTTGGTTAATTCGCAATGATAGAGCTGTTTATAGTTGTTGTAAAGACGTACGATGGCTTCAGTGCGACCTATCTTTTTTATCTTCTTTTTCCCCTTCTTTGCCAGAAAGTCAAAGAACTCACTAATAGACATATATTGGGGAGCCCACATAACATCACCTTTGTTTTTAACTAAGTAGTCGTTCAAAAACAAACTGGCACGTTTATTAGGAAATACAACAATGGTGTTGTGTAGGTTTACACTTCTATTGTCACCTTTGGCAGTTGAAGATAGTAGCGAGTCGGCTACTAATTCGAGAAAACTTTTTTTATGATTGCTGGCCATATCCGTGTTGGCTTTTAAAGGGTGTTCATTAAAATAATAGCAGTATCATACTTGGGGTAGTAACTACAATGAATGGTAATTATTTTCTACTATTTGTTTCTTTCTTGTCGTAAGTAGGAACTTGCTCTATTTTAGTAATGGGTTTATCACCATCATTACTTTCAACGTTGATGTAGAGTAAATATGATTTTACATCGTCAAGTTGTAGTAGCTGTTTCAACTTGTAGGCGTATAAGGCTATCTTTCCACGATACTTACTTGTTTTTGCTTTCAAACTATCTTCGTCAAGTGAATCCACAAATTTGTAGTCAATAACAATGGCTTTTTTATCCATAGGTTGTAACATGACACGATCGGGACGTATGATTCGTGATAACTTACCGCGGATGAGTATGTCGCTTTCATTATAAAGCGTGTAGCTACCATTAAACCATTCATTCTTCTCGTTGCATTCTAAAATAACTCGCTTAGCCATGTGCTTGAGTTGAGGCACTTCGTATGGTTCGATGAATTCATCGTCGCAAAGAGAAGATAACGCTGGCTCTAAATCGTTTAAAGTGTTGATGCGTGAAAAGAGTTCGTGACACAAAATGCCCCGTTCGCGAGGGCTTCGATGTGTAGCCTCGTCTAATGTTATACATTCGTTTTGTGCACGTTCGCTCTTTATGTTCAACATAAAATCTTTCGCCTCGTCTGATTCGATGAAGTATATACCATCAAGAGCACTTTGGTGTAGCTTTACATCAATGGTATCGGGGGAAGTGTTTGTGTCGAATGGATTTTTAATTTTTGTCGCATCCTGTTTTATAACTTTTTCTTTCTTGGCATTACCTGTCATCTTCTTTCCATACTCATACACCCAACCTTCATTATCAGTCAAGTATTGCGGTGTTTGGTTTACAAAGTTAAGTATGAGGTTAAATGCTGAGGGTGTTTTGTCTTCTTTAAATCCCTTTTTATCAATTGATCCCTTAGTCCACACATACAAGTTGTTACATGCACGTGTAAAGGCAACATACAGCACGTTCATATTATCAACTAATTGCATATCACCTTCTTCGTCGTAGTCTTTACAATACAAGGAATTTTTCATTTCTTTGCCATAAGTCATGGGTATAAATGGCAACATTCCTTCATTATTGTCTTTGTCACGATAAGAGATGTAGTCTTTGTATTCCTTAAATTCGTCATAATTTTCGGGGGGAGCGCAAACTACTTCAGAAGCATCTTGTAAATCGAAATTGACAAACGGAATCATGACAGTATCTTTTTCAAGTCCCTTAGCTTTGTGAATGGTGATAATACTAATAGCCTTGTCGTTGTGCGTAGAAATAGCTCTTTTATAAAGTTCATCATTCCAATACTCAACAAAGGCAATAATGCTTGAACCTTGATCATCAACAAAAGCTATCACATCGTCCATGAAGCTATATAGGTAAGCAGCTTGCTTTAAGTGAGCATCTTCATCAAGCGCATATAAATGAAGAGATTGCACTACGTGTTGTACAAACTCATAGAGTGGAGCCTCTTGCCAAAAGGTAAAGAAATCTTCAGTCTTTATGGTTTGAATGAAATTTTCAAGTTGTGCTATATATCTTTCTTGTAAGGCTTCGTCTTTTAAATCGTGCAGTAGAATTGAACTATAATCTTTACGTAGAAGTTGCTCATATATAGGTGTAAATACCTTTTCAGTTGAAGCATCACTTTTGCTCTCTTTGTTAGTTTCTTGTTGGTGGTAGTTATGCATGCTTACAGCGAGTTGAATGGCATGCATCACCGACGTGATAAGCGGAGAAGAACTATACATAAACGCTTCAGCTGTAGTAAGAGGTATGTGCTGGTTGTTAGATAGGTTACTTTCAATCTGGGCAAAATGTTTAATAATCATTTCGCCTTCTTTATTTCTGCGTACCAAGATGGCTATGTCATTACAGTGTACACCTTGTTTAATCAACTGTGTTATTTCTTGATACATTTTGTCCATGATTTCACTCTGATATACGCTATTGCGCTGGGTGTTTTTTACAAGTTCAACACGTATATAACCACAACCATCGGTATGCTTAGGTATTTGTTCTACCGTTTTATATATCTCTTTCATACAGACTCTGCCTTTGGGTATTACGATTGATTCATTGGCAGAATCCACGATTTTTTGCATAAGTTGAGGCTCATGGCCTTGAGTATCGTCAAGTGGATAACAGTCCCAATCAGAATGCTCAATAACATTTTCTATGTGAGTAGCTCCTGCTATTTTACAGTCAATATAGTGAGCAGCGTTGACAAAGAATGCGTTGTTAAATCGTATAATTAGTTCGTGGCTACGGTAGTTCGTTGTAAGTGGGTTTAACTGCACACTATTTGAGAGGTTATTGCGTTTAAATTCATCTTCGATATTATGTAGTATGTTCCAATCTCCTCCTCTCCAACGATAGATGCTTTGCTTAATGTCTCCTACGAGCATGCAATCATTCCCATTTGACATTAACTCACTCAACAACTTTTTGAAATTATCAAATTGTTTGCGTGAGGTATCTTGAAATTCGTCAATCATTATGTGTTGCAAGGTTGTTCCCAGGCGTTCGAACACAAAGGGTACATCTTCATCCTTAACAAGACTGTAAAATAGGTGGGGCGTTTCTGTCAGCAAAAAGGTGTTGCTGTCTGCTGACAATGCTTTCATTTCCTTCTCAATTGCACTTAGTAAGCTTAGGGCATTTAGGCTATTTAAAGTGATTTGAGAGGTGTTGTAGCGAATGGAATCAGAATAGGTGATGCGCACATCTTCGAGGTCACACATCAAGGAATGTAATCTCTCCATTATATCCTCATTGACTCCTTTTTTAGAAAGTGCATTCTTATCCTCTATAAATGATGGGATGGTTTTATTGGGGGCATATGATTTGAATATAGTGCCATCCAATATTTCATTTACATACTTTATAATCGAATTGATTGTTCTTGATCCATTTTTGATATAATCTCTTTGGCTTTCTAATTCATTACGCAGTTTCTGTATAATTTCTTCATTACTAAAATTGTACTCATTATTCATAAAGTGTTTGTCAAACACATTCTTTATGCTTTGCTCTCGCTGCTTTTTGTAGTGAGTTATCTCTGCATTTAATTTACCACGTAATTCTTTTATATGATCAGTTTCTGACGTATCTGTGTATCTTTCAAGTTCTACAAGGTTGTTAACTACCTTGTCTTTAAGCAGGTATTTATTAGCAAATTTCTTAAGTTCGCGTGCAATCTTCCAATCTTCTTTTTCATCCATATTGCAATCAAGGTAGTCATACACCTTTTTTCGTAAGGCCTGATTATTATTTGAACCTAATGAA
>URDV01000063.1 GCA_900546605.1 uncultured Prevotella sp. | reverse complement strand
CTTACCTGTTAACCCGTTAACTTGTCAACTTGTTTACTAATTCCGCCAACGCGTAATAAGTAGTGTTCAGCATACTTACCCGTCAACTCGTTAACCTGTCAACTCGTCAACCTGTCAACTCGTCAACCTGTCAACCTGTCAACCCTGTCTATGCATGCCTTTTTACTCTTTGCGCAAGCGTGCTGTAGGAAGTCCTAACGCATCACGATACTTGGCCACCGTGCGGCGTGCCACATTAAAGCCTTGTTTCTTTAGTTGTGCAGCCAAAGCCTCGTCAGATAGTGGGCGATGTTTGTCCTCGCCATCAATCAATTCCTTCAACGCTGCCTTCACCTTGCGAGCGGAGAGCTCATCGCCATCGGCTGAGGTAAACTGGCTTGAGAAGAAGAACTTTAAGGGATAAGTGCCGTAGAGTGTTTGCACATACTTACTATTCGACACACGCGACACCGTACTGATGTCTACGCCCACCACCTCAGCCACATCCTTCAGCGTCATGGGAACCAAAGCGTCTTCATCGTCATCATTCACAAAGAAGGCACGTTGCTTGTTAGCTATCACTTGCATCACCGCCAATAATGTTTCGCGGCGGCGCGTAAGCAAGTTTATAAACGACTGCGCAGCATCTACCTTTTGTCGGGCATAAGTGTAAGCCTCATGTTGTTCGCGCGTGAGCTTGTCATGCCCTTTGCCATATTGTTTCAAACTCTCACGAAAGGCCGGACTCACCTGCAACTCTGGCACATCGCCTTGGTTCAGCGACACCTGTATGTCGCCATTCTCGTTCACACGTACATAAAAGTCAGGAACAATTGTGGGGGCATCAACATGTGTTGATTCATTTAGTGCACTACCTGGTCGCGGATTGAGGTGGGTAAGCACATGACGCACATGAGCAAATGTGTCATCATCCATTTTTAAGCGTTGCTTCACCACGTCCCAATGGCGCGAGGCAAAGTCGTTAAAACATTTATCTACCACTTGCAAGGCCAATTGTGTGTAAGGCGAACGCTGTTCGGGGTCAGTGAGCTGTATGTGAAGACACTCTTGTAGCGAACGCGCCCCTATGCCACGTGGTTCAAACTGCTGCAACAAGTGCAACAAACGCTCTAACTCGTCAGCTGTGGTGTTGATGTTGTGATATATGGCCAACTCATCCACCATGGTGTCAAAGTCCTTACGCAAAAAGCCATCTTCATCGAGCGAACCAATGATGTACTCCATCACTTGTTCTTCATGCTCCGTCAAGTCATGCTCACCTATTTGCCGCTGCAACTCATCATAAAAAGAGTTGGTGCTTGCATACTGAAACTCATTTCGGTCACGTTCAGCATCGGCTCGCTGTTGCAAGTAGTCGGGCACATCGTCGGCTTCAAAATAGTCGCCCATAGCGTCCGCCTCGCGTCCATAATCAGCTTGCTCTTCAAAAGCATTAGGCTCATCCAGCGAATCGTTTGCAGCCTCGTCATTGGCACCGTCAGTTGATTCGTCAAAAGCTGAGCTATCATCATTATGTTCACTCTCGGCCACACCATATGCATCACCATCGCGCTCCTCGAGTGCAGCGTTGTCAACCATTTCATCACGCACACGGGTTGCCAATTCGGTAATAGGCAGTTCTACGAGCTTAGCCACCGCCACTTGCATGGACGATAGCTGCTGCGTTTGTACCGCCGCCTGTGTTTGTTCTAATCGTTGTGCCATTTCACTATGCTGTTTCTGATTCTTTTTAGGTAGAGGGTCAACTCGTTTGCATGGGTCATGAACAACACATCTCATTTTTCTCATCGAAATAAAAAACACTCTATTGTCCTGACACTTTACTGACCCTCATGCAAAGGTACACATTTTTATTCACTTGCCCATTATTTACACCAAAGCAAAACGTTTTCAGCGCACATCTGGGTGGTTCTAAAAATTCTAACTGAAGTTTTTACACCATCATTTAAGAGAAACCCAATGTACAGCATCTCGCTCTCCCATCCCGAAGGCATTCCGAAGCCAACTTAAGCACAGCATTTACCTTTTAGTAACACACTTACTGCTGAAATTCAACCTTTATGCTCTACTAACCACTTTTTAACTGCATAAAATTTGCCGATACAACGGAAAAGCGTACTTTTGCAGCAAATTTGTAGGTAAAAAGCGTTCACTATCAACGCCTTGCCACACAAAAACGATAAAATCAACCAAAATGAAAGTAAAAAACTTATTTGTAGTCATGCTCCTATTTTGGGGTGTGATGGGTAGCGCCTTTGCGCAACTGCCATCAGTAAAACTCAAGGATATTAATGGCAAAGTGGTAGACACCGCCACTCTCAGCAACGATGGCAAACCTTTTATTATTAGCTTTTTTGCCACATGGTGCAAGCCTTGCAACCGCGAGCTCAAAGCCATTAACGAGGTTTACCCCGACTGGCAGGACGAAACGGGTGTGCGTGTTATTGCCGTGAGCATTGACGAGGCACAAAACGCACAAAAGGTAAAGCCCATGGTTGACGCTGCAGGATGGGAGTACCAAGTGTTGCTCGACCCTAACTCTGACTTCCGTCGTGCCATGGGTGTCAACATGATTCCTCATGTATTTGTTATTGATGGCAATGGCAAAATTGCTGAAAGCCGCAGCGGTTACACCGAAGGTGGCGAACAACACTTGATTGAAAAAGTAAAAGAACTCATCGAAGCGAGCAAAAAATAACTTATGAAACACTATGCCGCACTAACGGCCCTTGTGTTGGCCTCAGCTGCTGCCCCTCTGCATGCGCAAAACCATTCAGAGACGAACAACGATGATGCCAAACGCTTTACACTACATGGTAGTGTGCAGAGCGATGTGCTCACCGCTGTAAGCGAAGACAATAAAATTGGCACAGGCACCTACGACGATAAGTTCATGACGAACACTTACGCCGAGTTGCACTTGCTCAACAAATACTTTCAAGCGGGCACCCGCTTTGAATACACCGAACACCCCCTGCCTGGCTACGATGCTGACTTTAAAGGTTGGGGCTTACCCTATTTCTATTTAAAGGGCAACTACAAGTGGGCCGAACTCACTTTGGGCGATTTTTACGACCAATTTGGTTCGGGACTCATTCTGCGCACCTACGAGGAACGTTCACTCGGCATTGACAACTCTTTGCGCGGTGGCCGACTCGTGCTGAAACCCTTTAAGGGCGTGAACCTTAAAGTGCTGGGTGGACAACAACGCTACTATTGGCACCACCGCAACTTAGATGATTGCTCACCTTGGACATGGGGTGGCGACTTAGAACTCAACGTTGACCAATGGGCTAAACGTATGGATGAAAGTGGCACTCGCCTCACCTTAGGCTTTTCAGCTGTAAGTAATCACTACAGTAGCACCGAGGGCGACATAGTGAAATTGGGCGACCCCTATCTTGACTCCGAAACTAACACATGGGTTGTTCCATCGCAAAGCCTACGCTTGCCAAACAATGTAGCAGCCTTCGATGCTCGTGCCAACTTGCAAAAGGGCAACTACAACTTCTTGGCCGAATATGCTTGGAAGAGCCAAGACCCTTCGGCACTCAATAATTATATATATAAGCGTGGCAAAACGCTCCTGCTATCGGGTTCTTACTCAAAACGTGGCATGAGCGTGCTGTTGCAAGCCAAGCGTAGCGAGGACATGGCCTACCGTTCACGTCGTAGCCTCACATCTACCACTGCTTGTTACATTAATCACCTGCCTGCTTTCTCTATGCAGCACACCTACACATTGGCTGCCCTTTATCCCTATGCCACACAAATGACTCCTGGCGAATGGGCTTTCCAAGCCGAATTGGGCTACAACTTTAAGCGCAAAACGGCTCTTGGTGGTAAATACGGCACCAACGTTAAGGTTAACTTTTCGCACATCCGCAGCATTGACCAACACGCTGTTGAGGGCGATGCCACTGCCACCGATGGCTTTACATCGCACTTCTTTAAAATGGGTAGCCAAACCTACTATCAGGATGTAAACGTGCAGGTGGAGAAAAAGGTGAGCAAGCCACTCAAACTGAACTTCATGTACTCTTACCAGCGTTACAACCAACAGGTGGTTGAGGGTCATGGTGTTGATGCCATTAAGAGCCACATCTTCGTGGCCGAAGGCAAATATCAGTTCAGTCCTAAGGTAACACTACGCGGCGAGGCTCAGTATTTACACACGCGTCAGGACCAAAAGGATTGGTGGTTCGGTTTATTAGAACTCTCGGTGCTGCCTAACTTCATGTTTACCGTGAGCGACCAGTTCAATGCCCACGTGCCTTTACACAATGCCGATGGTTCAGCCATTAGTGGTGGCGAAACTAACAAAGTGCACTACATCACAGGTAGTGTCACCTTTACCCACCGCGCTCACCGCTTGCAACTGAGCTATGGCAAAACACGCGCTGGCTACAATTGCTCGGGTGGTGTTTGCCGCTTTGTACCCGCATCAAAGGGCTTAACCGCCTCTTATTCGTTTAACTTTTAAGCACGTCATAACCCAATGAAACTCAAACATACTCTCTTACTACTCGGGCTTACCGCCTTGAGCTTCACCGCGTGCAACGAATATGATGAAGGTAACCGCTGGGACGACCCCGTTCCTTCTGTTCCTAAAAAGAACGTACTCATTGAGGACTTTACAGGCCAATGGTGCTCTAACTGCGTGGGTGCAGCCACCACTGCCCATAACCTGCAAGCTACCTATGGAGCCGACACCGTAGTGGTAGTGGCCTTGCATGGCGGACCACAATCGGCCGACGTGACCTCTGACGAACAAGGCTTAGCTAACGAAACCAGCAAAGCTTACAATGCAAAGTTTATGGGCAACAACGGTTATCCTATGGGTAGTGTTGACCGGGGTGCTTTGTGCACACAAGACCAATGGGCCAAAGCTGTAGTTACACGCATGGCGCAAGAGCCTAAGGTCGACATCAACATGGCTAATGCCGACATGGCTTATGATGCCAACAACCAGCAACTCTCGCTCAAAGTGAGCGTTAAGGGTAATGCCAATGTTGAAGGCAAGCTACAAGTGTGGCTCATCGAAGACCACGTAACGGCCTATCAGCTTTCGCCCACAACTTACATTCCTGACTATGAACACAACCATGTGTTCCGTGCTACGCTGAACGGCATGGAGGGGGACGAACTGAACATTACTACAGGTCAAACGGCCGAAAAGACTTACACCTACACCTTACCCGACTTTTCGGTATGGAAGAATACAACACCATGGAATGTGCAGAACCTTTCGGTGGTGGCCTTCTTCTATAACGCACAAGATGGCGTAATGCAAGTGATTAGCCATAAGGTGATAAATAAGTAAACGGCACATTTCTATAACACAACTAACACAAAAACGATAAAATTACAATATGAAAAAGATTTTTACGCTTTGTATGCTTGCTGTGCTTGCTGTAGCACAGTTGTCTGCGCAAAAAATAAAGTTTACCTGCGAGGGTAAGGACTATGAGCTCAATGGCAACAGTGTGGTCATCAGATTTACCAAGACCATGCCTATGGGCAACAAAGTGTTATTAGGTGACTTGATGGAGCCTACTATAACCAATATTAGTAGCGAAACCCTTACCATTGATGGCATTCTCAAAGCCAGTAAAAACGCATATAATGACGTAATCGAATGGTGCGGATTCGATAAAAAATGTACATCTGTAATAGGTGGACGTGCTGAAAAGAACGGACTTAAATTAGCCCCGGGTGCTTCAAGCAACTTGGAAGTACACACCAAGGTCTCTGAGGGGGCTTATGGCACCTATACCGCTAACATCGAGTGGTTTAATAACTATGACGAGAAGTTGGGCAACTTGGTTTTGGTTTATAACTACGCTGACCCTACAGGCATCAATGGTGTAACGGTTGAAACCACACACGCCACAGTAGCTAACAACCAATTCATCTATAACTTTGAGTCAGCTGCCGATCGCACCATCAGCCTCTTCTGCGCTGATGGCAAATTAGCCAAACGCATCACTACAAAGGCAAAAAGTGGCGAACTGAGCCTTAACGGACTGCAAAAGGGTGCTTACATCTACACCATTGCACAAGAGGGACAGACCATCATTTCAGGCAAGGCCATCGTAAAATAAATCACACTACTGAATAACAAACAAAACCTATAAATATGAAGCACTTTTTACTCGCTTTTGCTACGGTTGCCGCTTTGGCTGCACCCGTTAGCGCACAACACATTATGGGCGGTAAGTTGGCAACAACCAACAAGTTTACCTTTAAGCCCGTACATTCACTGACCATCAGCAACAAGGCTAACAAACTCAACATGCCCCTTACCAGCGCCATCAAGCCCATGGCTGCTATACAGGAACAAGTGTCACGTAACCCCAAGAACCTGAGTTACGAAGTGGATGGTAATGAACTTTCAGCCATGACCTTGGTACCATTAGGTGTTGACTACAATGCTTTGACCCAATACGACATGTCAATTGGCTACGCACAAGCATTTGATCGCGCCATACTTGATCGTTATGTAGGCAACAAAATAACCAAAATCAACTTCTGCCCCTGGATGGGTACTTTTACCGATGGTAAGGTGTTCATTGCTGACCTTAGCACTTACAATAGCGAAACAGGCCAGTTCAGCAGCTACTTGTGGCAAAAGGACGTTGCCATCAAGGGTGCCGCCAGCGGTACACAACTCAGCAAAAACGCCATTGACTGCGACTACACCATTCCCGCTGAAGGTTTAAAACAAGGCATCATTGTTGGTTTCTATGCCAAGACCAAAGCCTCTGCAAAGGATCCATATGCCAAAAATTATGGCTATTTGGCCATTGGTTATGAAGACAAAACACAAGCTGGTGCAGGTGGTTACATCTGGGTTCACGAAAATGGTAGCAATGCCGAATACCCCTTAGGCTCTCTCTCAAGCAATGGCGTGGCCAATGCCTTGTGGCTTGAAACTGAAGGCAACGCTGGTCTTCGTGCTGAAGATGCTTGTGCCGCAGCCGTTGATGGCGCACGTGGCCCCGTAGGTTCTACACAAAAGGTAATGGCTCAGTTCTATAACTTCGGTACTGACTCTATCTACAACATCAACTACACTTTCGAGAACGATGGCAAAACTATCAATGGCACAGCCCGTTTCCGTGAGCCTATCAAGTACTACAACGCTGCTACATTTAACCTCGACATTCCTGTTAACGCCACTCCTGGCCGCCATAACACAGGCAAACTCACCATTACTAAGGTAAATGCTAAAGATGATGAGTACACCAACTTGCAAGACAACGAGGTGCCTAACGTATTGACCGTAGCTTTGAGCGATGCTTACAAGCGTACACCAGTTATTGAGGAGTTCACCAGCACCACTTGTGGTTGGTGCCCCTTCGGCATTGCTGGTTTGCCCAAAGCCATTAAGGCGGTTAATAACAAGGCTGTAGCCATTGCCGTACACGCTGACTTTAACACTGGCTATGGCAACGACCCCTTGGTTGCTGACTCTTATAGCAACATTATCCAATCGTATGCCAGCTCATTCCCCTCAGCTTTCATCAACCGCGAAACCATGACGCATGCTTATAGCGGCATTGACCAGGCTGTAAAGGAAATGGCTGCAAAGCCCTGCGAAGCCAGCATGACTTTCACTCCCAAGCGCGCACTTAAGGGTGTGAAGATGGAAACGAAGCTCAACTTTACCATCGATGCTCCTGAAAAGTCGTATGGTATTGCCTATGTAGCCACTGAAGATAACGTAGAGTCTGTAGCTCAGCTCAACTACTTTGCTTTATACTACAACGAAGGCACTAAAAAGGGTAATGCTAACTATGTTGCTTGGTACAACAATTTAGCTGACGACTGCAAAGCATTGGCCACAGCCGACTTCTACACCACCGATGCTACCGATAACAATGGTAACAAGGTGAGCGAATACTGGTCAAACTTCGACATGAACCACGTAGCTTGCTCTATTGCTGACCCCACATCTACTGTTTCATCTGAAACTGAATTTAACAAATTGGCTTTGCCTGCTATTGTTGCTGGTCAAGAAATTACTCACACCTACTCACTTGCAGTTCCTACACGTACTGCTGACAACCAAAAGAAATATACTTCAGACGTGCCTGCCATCAATAGCAGCAACGTGAAGTACGCTGCCTTGCTGATTGACCTCAGCACTGGTAAAATCATTACTGGTTGCCAAGCTAAGGTAGGTGAAACTGCTACTTCAGACGACAAGGCTGACCTCACTGCCATCAACACCGTTAAAACTGACAACGCTGCCAATGTAGCCGACATCACTATTGCCGATGGTGCATTCAACGTTAAAGCCGAAGGTGCTGTAGCAAAGGTTTACGATGCTCAAGGTCGTTTGGTAAGCAGCGCAACTGTCAATGGTGAGGCTTCGCTCCCCACATTTGGCAAGGGTGTGTTCGTTATCCGCGTAGTTAAGGGTGGTAACGTTACCAGCCAAAAGGCTATATTCTAAACCTACCTTTCATTCTGAAAAAAAGGATTTTTCCCTTCCCCCTTTTGCACTCAGCAGAGTGTAAAAGGGGGATTTTTTTAATGGGTGGTTCTAAGTATATAGCACAAACTACTTAAAACGCAACGTTATGCGACTTCACACAATTTACACAGCCTATAATTTGCCCACCTCAGTTTAATTGCGCAACTTTGCAAACGACGAAAAACCCTGTAACACATTATATAACACATACATACTTTTTAAAAAACATCTGCTGAATGACTACATTAACAACCCTTATTGTAGCGGTTTTTGTAATTGGCTACTTCTTAATAGCCATTGAGAGCCTTACCAAAATCAACAAGGCAGCCATTGCTCTGCTCATGTTTGTGGGCTGCTGGACAATCTTCATGTGCGACCCCTCACAATACCTTGTAGCCGCTGTAGGCGACAAGGTAGCTCAAGTGGTAAGCGATACCATTGAACACCATTTGGGTTCAACGGCCACAACCCTATTCTTCTTAATGGGCGCCATGACCATTGTTGAACTCGTTGACCAAAACGGAGGCTTTAACTTTGTACGCGACATGATGCGCACAAAGAGCAAACGCGGACTACTTTGGCGCATTGCCTTCATGACCTTTATTCTTTCAGCCATCCTCGATAACCTAACCACCAGCATTGTCATGATTATGATTTTGCGCAAACTGGTGGCCGACCACAAAGACCGCATGGTGTATGCCTCGCTCGTTATTATAGCAGCTAACTCTGGTGGAGCCTTCTCGCCCATTGGCGATGTTACCACCATCATGCTTTGGAACAAGGGACTCATTACTGCTGCAGGGGTTATTAAGGAGATTATCATCCCCTCAATAGTTTCAATGGTCATTCCTGCCTTTATCATGCAATACATGCTCAAAGGCGAACTTTCTTATAACAACGCTACCCAACAAACAGCCATGGCTAATGAGTTAACCATGCGTCAACGCAAAACGGTGTTCTTCTTGGGTGTAGGCGGACTTATCTTTGTGCCTATCTTTAAGAGCATCACCCACTTACCTCCCTTTGTTGGCATATTACTCGTATTAGGAGTGTTGTGGACAGTTACCGAGATATTCTACCGCCACTTAGGTCATGCCGAGGAGAAAGGTGCCATGCAAAAGCGTGTCACCAACATGCTTTCGCGCATCGACATGGGCACCATCCTCTTCTTCCTCGGCATATTGATGGCTGTGGCCTGCCTTGAAACCATTGGTGTACTCACTCAGTTGGGTACGGGCTTAAACGTAGCCTTTAATGGCAACCACTTTATGGTAACAGGCATCATTGGTGTGTTATCAAGCATTGTTGACAACGTACCCCTCGTAGCTGGCTGCATGGGCATGTATCCTGTAGCTGAAATGGGCGACTTTGCACAGGATGGCATCTTTTGGCAACTCTTAGCTTACTGCGCAGGTGTGGGTGGTTCAATGCTCATCATTGGTTCAGCAGCTGGTGTTGTGGTGATGGGACTTGAAAAGATTACCTTTGGCTGGTACATGAAACACATTTCATGGATAGCCTTTGTAGGCTATTTGGTTGGCATACTGTGCTACTACCTTCAACGTGTAGTCATTGGCATGTAAAACTGCTTAAAAAGGTGTTCAACTTATGTTTGAACACCTTTTTATTTTAACCCGTTGGTGAAATTTCAGGTTAACGGGTTAACAAGTTGACAGGTTAACAAGTAAGTATGCTTTACACCACT
>URDV01000062.1 GCA_900546605.1 uncultured Prevotella sp. | reverse complement strand
TGAAGACCTCTTTAATGGCGAATGGTTGGTCAACATCCTCACCTTGGGCGTTAACCAACCATTCGCCATTAAAGAGGTCTTCACCTGTGGCTGCATCGCGGCTAAAGCATACACCTGTGGCAGAAGTGTTGCCCATGTTACCAAATACCATGGCCATAACCGTAACAGCTGTTCCCCATTCAGCAGGTATGCCCTCCATCTTACGGTATAGAATGGCGCGTTCGTTCATCCATGAGTCGAACACAGCGCAGATGGCTCCCCATAATTGTTCCATGGGGTCTGTAGGGAATTCTTTGCCTGTTTGCTTAACAATTGCTTTCTTAAAGCGTTTTACGAGTTCTTTGAGATCGTCAACTTCGAGTTCATTGTCAAGGTGTACGCCTTTGGCTTTTTTGACGTCTTCAATAATGGCTTCGAAGGGGTCAACATCATCTTTATTAACGGGCTTCATGCCTAAAACTACGTCGCCATACATTTGTACAAAGCGGCGATAAGCATCGTAGGCGAATCGAGGATTGCCCGTTTTACGTGAGAGTCCTTCAACAACTTCATCGTTTAAACCCAAGTTAAGGATAGTGTCCATCATGCCAGGCATAGAGGCGCGTGCACCTGAACGAACTGAGAGCAAAAGCGGATTTTCAACATCGCCAAATTTGCTATTCATCAGCTCTTCAGTTTGGTGCAAACTTTTCTCAACATCGCTCTTAAGCAAGGCAACCACTTGGTCTTTGCCAATTTTGTAATATTCGTTGCAAACGTCGGTAGTAATAGTGAAACCTGGAGGTACAGGCACTCCGATAAGGTTCATCTCTGCAAGGTTAGCTCCTTTGCCACCCAATTCGTTGCGCATGTCGGCGCGGCCTTCTGCTTTGCCGTTACCGAAAGTGTAAACTCTTTTGATGTTATTCATGGTTTTAAATGAATTGAATTTTCATGAGTTAATGAAAGAATATAAGTGTTTTTAGTGGATTTGTGTCCTAACACATGCGCAAATGTATTATTTTTTCTTTGTATAAACAAACTTTATTGTATGTTTTTGTATGTTGACTTTGGAAAATGTATGTTTTTATGTTAATAATCTTTTGAATGTAAACATTTGGTAGAAGTGAGTGCTTGAAATATTCTTATTTAATTTATAGGGATGGGTAAGCGGCAATTTTGCTGTTTCGTGCATAAACGTACAATAAATTTTGAATGCCTTCTTGGTAATTGAAAAACTTTGCTTATTATAACCTTTCCAAATATTTAAAGCAAACTTTATAACCTTATAACTCACCCAAAAAAACGTGTAAAATACAATTTGTCAAATAGTATTTTACACGTAAAGATAGGGCGTTTTTTATTTCTTATGGTATTCTTTGGCCAATCCACCTTCAGACGTTTCGCGGTAGAGTGAAGGTAAATCGTGGCCCGTTTGTTTCATAACCTCAACGGTTTTGTCATAGACAATGCGGTGAGCTCCATCTGAAAGGTTGGCATAGATGTTAGCGTCTAAGGCACGAGCTGCAGCGTGTGCATTACGCTCGATGCAGGGTATTTGAACTAAGCCACACACAGGGTCACATGTCATGCCCAGATGGTGTTCTAAGCCCATTTCGGCAGCATACTCAATGGTGGCTAATGAACCGCCAAAAAGGTAGTTAGCTGCAGCTGCTGCCATGGCACAAGCTACACCTACTTCTGCTTGGCACCCTGCTTCGGCTCCTGAAATTGAAGCTCGGCTTTTGGCAATGTTGCCCACAATGCCTGCTGTGGCAAGTGCGTGCAGGATGCGTGTTTCTTGAAAGTTTCGTGTCTTTTGCAAGTGATAAAGTACGGCAGGTACAACACCGCTTGCTCCACAAGTGGGGGCTGTTACGATAGTACCGCCAGATGCGTTTTCCTCGCTTACAGCTAATGCATAGGCAAAGACAAAGGCTCGCGACTGCAGATTGGTGGGGTAGCCCATAGCGCGTATGTAGTAGTCAGGAGCTTTGCGGCGTAATTTGAGTACACCAGGCAGTACACCTTCGTGTTCAATGCCGCGCTCAACCGCGTCGCACATTGTATGCCACACCTTTTCAAGGTAATCCCAAATTTCGGTACCTTCACAATGTTGTACATATTCCCAATATGAAACACCTCTTTCTTCACACCACTTTTGAATGTCAGATAAGTGGTCAAGGTCGTACACTTCGGGGGTATCGGTTTGAACTTGTCCCTCTTCAACTAAGGCCCCACCACCTACGCTGTAAACAATCCATTCGTCTTGAAAGTCGCCATTGTTTTTACGTACTTCAAACTTCATGCCGTTGGGATGAAATGGCAAGACGATGTCGGGGCACCATATGAGTTCTGTACGACTTTGTCCTAACACTTGTAGAATGGCAAAGTCTGTAAGATGTCCTTTGCCCGTGGCGGCTAAACTACCATAAAGCGTTACGCGAAAACCTTGAGCATCGGGGTGCTTTTTTAAATAGGTTTCAGCAGCAGAGCGTGGCCCAATAGTATGTGATGAGGATGGCCCTATGCCTATTCGATATAGTTCTTTAAGAGATTTCATTTTGAGAGTGTGCTAATATATAGAAGTGTATGTATTTGATGGTATTGTGGGGATTACCCTATACATTTAAAACTTTGCTAAAGTTCTTTGATGAAGCCGCGTCGGTAGGCCACTAAAAGTTTTTCGAGGTCGGCTATCTGCTCGCGTAGTTCCGCCCCTTTGTCAGTGTCGTTAACCATGGCGCGATGTCCCATCATTTCAACAATTTGAGTGGTCGACTTGATGTCAGTTCCGTTGAGTATGGCCTCCTCAGTTGATGTGAAAGGTGCGTGCTGCACGAGTTGAAATCCTCGTGAGTGGTAAACTAATGTATAACCTGCAATACCTGTGGTGTTGTGGTAGGCTTTGGCAAATCCGCCATCAATGACCATCAGTTTTCCATCGGCCTTAATGGGGTTTTCACCATTGGCAGCTCTGACGGGCACATGACCGTTAATAATGTGTCGATGCTTGCCCGTCACGCCAAAGGCGTCCATTATATGGTCGCATACTTCGGCCTCGTTGCGCAGGCTGTAGTACCATCCCTTTTCTTCTTTATGTGTAGCCTTATCCTCAATAAAGTAGCGTTCGAAGGTAGACATCTTTGATTTGTCGAATAAGGGAGAGTTTGGGCCACACCACAGATACCAAAAATAGTCGCAAGCGCGTTGTTTTTCTGTAGCGTCGCAATCATCATCGTAAGCAGCTCGCACCAATTGTTCAACGCGTTCCATAAGTTCGCGTCCAGCAACGTTTTGTCCTTCAACCATGACCTCTTTTAATGACTTATCTTCATTCATGGGAACTGAGGCATGAAATAGCAGATTGGAGTTATACACACCATACATGCTGCCATGAAGCAATAGTTGCTGAACATGAGCTTGCAAACGGTCGGCAATTAAGAATGAATGTTGTAGGCGTTCAATCAAGTTCTCTTCCTCAGTAGTGAGTTGGTAAGGATGCTCGGGGGTGAGGGTTGGAAAGTTGCAGTCAGTAATGGGGTAAGTTTGTCCATCTATTATGCAAGTACCCTTTTCAAGGTCAATGGTTTCAAGCAAGCAGCGGTCAGTCATGTTCCATTCGGGGTGTTGTTTGTAGAGTTGCCCCTCTAACTTAAACTGAATGATGGCAATGGCTTTGTGCATTTGTGCTATGAGTTTGCACTCCTTGTCATTAGGCCTGCGACTGGGGTCTTCAATTTTGGGGTAGAAAATAGTGCATGGGTCGTTAGCATAGGTTTCCATGGCGAAGGTTGCCATGGGTACAAGGTTTATGCCATATCCCTCTTCAAGAGTTTGTGTGTTGGCGTATCTGAACGATAAGCGTAACACGCTTGCTATACATGCTTTGTTGCCAGCCGCGGCTCCCATCCAAAGCATGTCGTGATTACCCCATTGAATGTCCCAATGGTGGTATTTAGAAAGCGTGTCCATAATGAGGTGTGCCCCAGGACCACGATCAAATATGTCGCCTAATATGTGTAGTTGGTCAATGGCTAAACGCTGTATGAGTTCGCAAATGGCTTTGACAAAGCCTGCGGCACGCCCTGTACCGATAATGGTTTGTATGATGACGCCCACATAAGCTTGCTTGTTGCGGTCATCGGTGCTTTCGTGTAATAGTTCTTCAATAATGTATGCAAACTCGGTAGGCAAACTTTTGCGCACCTTTGAACGTGTATACTTTGACGAAACGTTGCGGCAAACGGCAATGAGCTGGTTAAGCGTGGTTTGATAATAGTCGGACAAATCGGTATCGTTTTGTTTTACCAACTCTAACTTTTGCTTGGGGTAATAAATAAGAGTGCAAAGGTCGCGAATTTCTTTTTCACGTAGCGTGTTGCCAAATATCTCTTTTACCTTACGCTTAATATTGCCTGAGGCATTACGTAGCACGTGTTGAAAAGCTTCATTCTCTCCATGCAAGTCCGCCAAAAAGTGTTCGGTAGGTTTGGGCAGATGCAGAATAGCTTCGAGGTTAATAATTTCGGTTGTTACTTGCGATATGGTGGGAAAATCGCGTGCAAGCAACTTTAAATATCTCATGTCTGCATTTATGCTACGATTGGATATGGTGGGTTTGGGCATGGCGTTATAAACTTTAGGGGAATATTGTTTATGGTAAGAGAACTATATAGGTTGCTCTACCACACACAAAGGTAAGTAATGCGAATGAATGTAGCAAGTAAAATGATGCGAAAACATTTAGCTTATAAAAAAAAGGAAGTGTGTCAAAACTTTTATGTTGTAACAGAATAACGTAAAACACGTATATTCGTTCGCATTATGAAAGTTTTGACACACTTGTTGTGATTGAAGTGTCTGTTTATGCGTTGAATTCGTTTACAAACTTTTCAATGGCTTGGTAGGTAACATCGCGAGCTGGTACGAGTGGCAAGCGTAACTTATTAAGAGCTTTGTGTTGTATGCCCAGCAAAGACTTTATGCCAGCGGGGTTACCATCGGCTGACAAAAGTTTGTAGATGGAACTCATTTGGCGGTGAATGGTTAATGCTTTGTTATAGTCGCCTGCGAGTGCGCTATGTATCATGTTGCCAAATGCTTTGGGGTAGGCATTGCCTACAACTGAAATGACGCCAACAGCTCCAATGGTGAGCAATTCAAATGTAATGGCATCATCACCACTCAGCACTTCAAAACCTTCGGGGGCTTGCTCAACGATGTCCTCAATTTGCCCGATTTTGCCTGAAGCCTCTTTTATAGCCACCACGTTGGGACAATCGTGGGCAATACGTAGGGTAGTAGCTGCTTCAATATTTACGCCTGTTCGTCCAGGTACGTTGTAGAGTACTACAGGTACGGGACTATTGTCGGCCACTGTTTTAAAGTGTTGGTATAAGCCCTCTTGTGTGGGCTTGTTATAGAATGGAGCTACAATTAGTACGCCTTCAAAGCCATCGAGGTTAGTGGTGTTGAGGTAGTTAACCACGTTGGCTGTGCAGTTGCCTCCTGCGCCTAAGAGCAAAGGTACACGCTTGTTGTTTACTTGAATGACATAATCCATTACAGCGCGTTTCTCTTTGTCGGTAAGGCAGGGAGTTTCAGCAGTAGTGCCTAATACGCACAAAAAGTCTATGCCGTTACTAATTTGATCTTCAACCAAAGCACCGAGTTTGTCAAAATCAACGTTGCCGTCTTCTTTAAAGGGTGTGACAAGTGCTATGCCCAATCCTTTGAATGGATTCACTCTTTTCATATTTATTTTAGGGTGTATGATTACTAATGGAAGTATGAAATAACGTATTCCATACATTTTGTTTGCAAAGGTAATGCAAGTAGCACATAGTGCAAAATATATGCACAAAAATATTCATTGTAATTAGGGTGAATGTTCTTGTTATTATAAAAAATGTTACATATGTGTGTCTCAGTTGTTGCTATTGCCATTTGAGAACGTTGTGTGTCGTTTTATATCAATGGAAACGTGCTATGTAAGATAAAACTGAATATAGACTGAGAACTCTATATCCACAGAAATGTTCTTTTTTGCCGAAAAAATAGTTGCTGTGCTTGGCTATGTGTTATTTTAGTTATGAAAATAAACGACATCTGATTATGATATTGTATCTTTGCATAAGATAGGCTGCGGCTCAGCAATAAGTTCAAGCAAGCTTGACTTATTGCATTCGCCTTGCACTATCTTTGCATAAGATAGGTCGCGGCTCAGCAATAAGTTCAAGCAAGCTTGACTTATTGCATTCGTCTTGCACTATCGTTGCATAAAATTGTACCTCAATCATGTCATGACACTTCACGACAAAGGTAAAAAATAAAGAATGAATCGTATCGTAACTCTATACATAATAGGATTAAATTTGCTGCTATCCGTGTTGTTGGGTAGTTGCGGAAGTGCAGAAAAGTCTGTTCGCAAGGGGGATGCGGCTTTGGCACTTGGTGAGTACGCTGAGGCTGCAGGGCAGTATAAGCGAGCCTATGGTCAGACTCCACCCAAAAATCGTGCGGCACGTGGCCGTATAGCTTACAAAATGGGTGACGCTTATAGTCGCTATGGTAATATAGCACGAGCTGTGGGAGCCTTTCAAAATGCAGTACGTTATCATTATACTGACACTTTGACGTTTTTAAAGTTAGGGGATGCTTTGCGTCAACAAGGTAATTATAAGGCAGCAGAAATGGCTTATCGCTCTTATCTTGACTCTGTGCCTGGTGATGTGCAAGCAGAACAGGGCATAGCGTCGTGTTTGGTGGCTCCTAATGAAAAAAAGAATGGGTCGGCTTATTCCATAAAACTATACAACCTATTGAATGGTTCGCGTGCTGACTATTGTCCTGCTTACATGGGCATAGATGCACAACAGGTGTATTTTACCTCAACAAGGCAACAAGCAAAGGGTGATGTGAGTGGTATAACGGCTACTAAAAATGGAGATATTTATTTTAGTAAAAAGGATGAAAAGGGTAAATGGAAAGCGGTAGAGTCTGTTGAAGGAGATTTAAACACAGAGTTTGACGAAGGCGCTTGCTCTTTTACTCAAGATGGTAAAACGATGTATTTAACGGTATGTCGCACTGACCCTTCATATCCACGCATGGCCGAGATATGGACATCGCAGCGAACAGATGCTAAATGGGCAAAGCCTACGCCCTTAAAAATATCGGGCGACACTCTTTCATCGTATGCACATCCAGCTGTGTCGCCTGATGGTAGATGGCTCTATTTTGCTTCAGATATGCCAGGCGGACAGGGTGGACTTGATTTGTGGCGAGCTGAAATAGGGGGGAAGCATGGCATAGGTAGGGTTGAGAACTTAGGACCTGATATAAACACAGCGGGTAATGAATGTTTCCCAGCCTTTCGTCCAAATGGTGAATTATACTTTTCAAGTACAGCACATGTGGGCAATATGGGGGGACTTGACATTTATCGCGCCAAAGAAGACACAGTGCTACATAAGTGGACAGTTGTGCACTTGCCTTGGCCAATGAACTCGAATGCTGATGACTTTGGCATAACTTTTGAGGGACTGCATAATCGTGGATTCTTTTCATCGAATCGTGCTACGGGCGGACGTGGATGGGATAAAATCTATGAATTCTCTTACCCCGAGGTGTTGCAAACGGTAAAAGGGTGGGTGTATGAGCAAGATGGCTATGAACTGCCCCAGGCTGTTGTTTACATGGTAGGTAGTGATGGTACGAATGAAAAGGTGAGCGTGTTGTCAGATGGATCGTTTGAAAAGCCACTTCAGCCAGGCGTTAGCTATTTGTTTTTAGCTACATGTAATGGTTACTTAAATGTGCGTAACGAATTACGGGCTGACACCACCGAGGTAGAGAAACAGCATGTGTTACAATTTGCGCTGCCCAGTATATCATCGCCTGTGTTGGTGCGTAATGTATTTTATGAATTTGATAAGGCAACCTTGACCAATAATTCATGTGAAGCGCTTGACCGATTAACGAAAATGCTGAAAGAAAATCCTAATGTGACGATAGAGCTATCGGCACATTGTGACTACAGAGGCAACGCTGCTTATAACTTAAAACTTTCACAACGGCGTGCTGAGAGTGTAGTACGTTATCTTACGGAACACGGCATAGCTGCTGACCGCTTGACAGCTAAGGGATATGGAAAAGAGGTTCCCAAAATAGTAAATAAGAGGTTAACTGAAACCTATCCGTTTTTGCACACGGGCGATACGCTCACGGTGCCCTATATACTTAAATTGCCAAAAGAGCTGCAAGAAGTGTGTAATGCGCTCAATCGTCGTACAGAGTTTCGTGTGTTGCGTACTACATATGGGCTCTTTGATGAAAATGGTAACCTCAAGCCCGAGGCGCTGCGCAAGCCTGATGAATAAGCACATCAAACGCATGTATGTAGAACAGTTTAAGCGTATATACTATTCCCTTAAAAGTGCAAAATGTAGGTGATAAACAGGTGCTGAAGTAATCATCATATTATGTAATAAACGAAGAAGATGTTAATAATAAAATTTCTCAATGCCTTTGGGCGTTATTTAATGCTAATGGGACGTACTTTTTCGCGTCCTGAGCGTATGCGAATGTTTTGGAAGCAATATGTAAAAGAGATGGTGCAATTGGGGGTTGACTCTATTGGAATCGTGTTGCTCATATCGTTTTTCATAGGTGCTGTTATTTGTATTCAAATAAAGTTGAACATACAAAGTCCGTGGATGCCTCATTGGGTGTCGGGTTATGTGACACGCGAAATTATGCTGCTTGAGTTTTCATCGAGCATAATGTGTTTGATACTATCGGGTAAGGTCGGGTCGAACATAGCATCAGAATTGGGCACAATGCGTACTACGCAGCAAATTGATGCACTTGAAATAATGGGAGTAAATCCAGCTTCGTTTTTGGTATTGCCTAAAATAGCTGGGCTTGTAACCATTATGCCTTTGCTGGTAATATTTAGCACTTTTAGTGGCATTATTGGTGCCTACGCCACGGCCTACATCGGTCATATTATTACTCCGTCAGACTTAACAGCGGGTCTACAACATTCGTTTACGCAATGGTTCTTTTGGATGGGCGTAATCAAGTCTTTGTTCTTTGCTTTTATCATTTCGAGCGTATCGTCCTTTTATGGTTATAACGTTGAAGGGGGTAGTATTGAAGTGGGCAAGGCCAGTACTAATGCCGTTGTGTCGTGCTCAATGCTAATATTGTTTTCTGACTTATTCCTTACACAGTTACTCTCATGATTGAAATCAAAAACCTACATAAATCCTTTGATGGCAAGGAAGTGCTAAAAGGCATCACTTCGACATTTGATAGTGGTAAAACCAATTTGATAATAGGTCAAAGTGGTTCGGGTAAGACGGTACTGATAAAGAACATTGTGGGCTTGTTTGAGCCCACACAAGGCGATGTGCTGTATGACGGGCGTAGCTTTATGCAAATGAGTAAACGTGAGCGTGCTTCGTTGCGTCGCGAAATGGGCATGATATTTCAAAATGCGGCCTTGTTTGACTCTATGTCGGTGCTTGAAAATGTTATGTTTCCGCTCGATATGTTTTCAAATGATAGTTATAAGGAACGTGTGCGTAGAGCGCAATTTTGTCTTGATCGTGTAAACTTGTCAGAGGCGGGTGCTAAGTATCCTGGTGAAATATCGGGTGGTATGCAAAAGCGTGTGGCTATAGCGCGTGCTATAGCGTTGAATCCTAAGTATTTATTTTGTGACGAACCTAATTCAGGTCTTGATCCGAAAACATCGTTAGTAATAGATGAACTTATTCATGATATTACAAAGGAGTTTAATACCACAACTATAATCAATACGCATGACATGAATTCAGTAATGGGTATTGGTGAACACATATTATTTATATATAAAGGTTATAATGAGTGGGAGGGAACAAAGGACGATGTAATGAACTCTGATAACGAGTTGCTTAATAGTTTTATATTTGCCTCAGACTTATTCCGCAAAGTAAAACAGGTGGAACAGAACGAGTTTGTAAAAAAATAGGCTGTGGATGTAAAAGGTTTCCCCGTTGGTGGAATTCTTGGTTAACTTGTCAAATTGTTTACTAATTCCGCCAACACGTAAAAGGTTTGTAATAAAATTATTGGTGTCCGATAAAAATTCGAGACTTCCAAAAAAAAGGGCTGATTCCATTTGCTGGAGTCAGCCCTTTTTGGTTATTTTGATGCTACTAAACAAATAAAACAACCATGAGCAAAAGTAATCATTTTTTCGGACAGCCGTTGTACGGTCAGCTTATAAATTTGTTAGATAAGGAAA
>URDV01000061.1 GCA_900546605.1 uncultured Prevotella sp. | reverse complement strand
ATACTATCAAAGAACTCTTTGGCTGGCAGCGCAAAGCCGCTTAGCCTTTATCCCCAAAAAATAACGAACTATTGTGATATGTTACATTGCTATCAAATTAGAGGATGGCTCGCCTACCATTTATAAGCAAGAGCGCATAGGGCTACATGGCAAGCCTTTTTACATATACAAATTTCGTAGCATGCATGTTGAGGCCGAGAAGAATGGGCCGCAACTCCTTTTGAATGGACAGATAAAGGATCCTATATTAACAAAGGTAGGAGTATTCCTTCGTGTACATCACCTTGACGAACTTCCACAACTTTGGAACGTTTTTGTGGGTGATATGAGTTTTGTGGGCTATCGACCAGAACGCAAGTTTTACATAGACAAAATCATTGAATGTAACCCCAAATATGAGGAGTTGTTTAAGATACGTCCTGGTGTAACATCGTATGCCACCTTGTATAATGGCTATACAGACACATTAGAAAAAATGCTTAAATGACTCGACTACGACCTGTTTTATTTGGAACACCGTTCGCTTTGGTTAGACATGGTCATATTAGCAAAAACATTCTTCAAAATAGCGGGTGGAGAGAAGTTTTAAATACCTACTTACCAACAAAGCAAAACAAAAATACTTTTTGCCATTCATTTTGTATTGCGCTCAGTTTGCACTACCTTTGCAAACAAACAAAACATAATACACAACAATGAAACGCTTTTTACTACTTGTAGCCAGTTTATTTATGAGTGGAGTAACATACACCAGCTCACAATTAATGGCACAAACAGCACAACAACTCACGCTTGAAAATATAGCGGGCGGAAAGTATAATCCACAGTACGTTTATGGGGTTAACCCCATGAAGGATGGCGAGAGTTACACGCAGCTATCTAACGATAGTAAGAAAATAATACGCCGCTCATTTAAAACAGGAAAAGAGTTGCAAGTAATCTTTGATGTTGATGCGGCACGTGGCCCTAAAAAGTTAGAGGCTATTGATGGTTACATTATGTCGCCCGACGAGCGCCGCATATTATTGCGCACACAAACTAAAGCCATTTATCGTCGTTCATATACTGCCGTTTACTACATTTACGATGTAGAAAATAAAAAGTTTGAACCTTTGTCAGATGGTGGGCCACAACAAATGCCCATTTTCTCACCCGATGGCAACATGATAGCCTTTGTACGCGACAACAACCTTTACTTGGTAAAACTCTTGTTTGGCAATGCTGAAAGCCAAATTACAAAGGATGGTAAGTTCAACGAAATTATTAATGGTCTGCCTGATTGGGTAAACGAAGAGGAATTCAGCACCAACCGTTCCTTCGATTTTTCAGCCGATAGCCAAATGTTAGCATGGGTGCGTTATGATGAAAGCAAAGTACCCATTTATAACATTCAAGAGTTCAAAGGTAGTTATCCTACTCGTCAAGAGTATGACGAATACCCAGGAGCCTATAACTACAAGTACCCCGTAGCAGGTGCTAAGAATAGTGATGTAACGGTACTCACCTTCGACATAAAGAGCCGTGCCACTCGTACTTTAAAGTTACCTCTTGATAGCGATGGATATGTTCCTCGCATTCAGTTTACGTCAGACCCCACCAAATTGGCTGTTGTCACACTCAACCGTCACCAAGACCGCATGGACATTTACATGGCCAACCCACGCAGCACAGAGTGCAAATTAGCTGTACGTGAAGAGGTGGATAAATATGTGCCCGAGTCAGCCTATGGTAGTCTTAAGTTCTATGGCGACCATTTTGCTTATATTAGCGACCGTTCTGGCTATAAACACATTTATTGGTACAACCTTAATGGCAAGTTAGAGCGCCAAATTACGAAAGGCAATTATGATGTGTCGGCCTTTTATGGCTATGACAACAAAACAGGGCGCTTTTACTATGCCTCACATCAAGAGAGTCCCTTGCGCACTGCCGTTTACTGCACCGACAAGGGGGGTAAAGAGCACAAACTGTCAACTTCTGTAGGAAGCAATGCTGCCACCTTTAGCACATCGATGAAGTATTTTATGAACATTTACTCTTCAGCCACACAACCCCCTGTTACCACCTTGTGCGATGCATCAAATGGCAAAAAACTCTCAACCTTGGTTGACAACCAAAAGTTGAAGGACGACGTTTCTTCATTGTTAGGCCAAAAGGAGTTCTTCACATTTAAAACCTCTGAGGGAGTAGAGTTAAATGGTTGGATGATTAAGCCTAAAAACTTTGATGCGTCAAAGAAATATCCCGTTATCATGTACCAATACTCAGGTCCTGGATCGCAAGAGGTGACCGATGCATGGAGTATGGGTTTTTATCCTGGTGGTGTGTTTGAGAGTTACATGGCGCAGCAAGGCTTCGTGTTTGCTTGTGTTGATGGACGCGGAACGGGTGCTCGTGGTGCTGCCTTTGAAAAGTGTACTTACTTAAACATTGGTGACAAGGAATCAAAGGACCAAGTAGAGGCTGTACTTTACTTAGGTTCACTACCTTATGTTGACAAGCAACGCATTGCCATTTGGGGTTGGAGCTTTGGGGGCTTTAACACTCTTATGTCGATGAGTGAAGGCCGTCCTGTGTTCCGTGCGGGTGTAGCTGTTGCAGCCCCCAGCAATTGGAAGTACTACGACACAGTTTACACCGAGCGTTACATGCGCACACCTAAGGAAAATGCTACAGGCTATGCCATCAACCCCATTCAACGTGCGCAAAATTTGCATGGCGACTTGTTATTGGTGCATGGCACAGCTGACGACAATGTACACTTCCGCAACTTTACTGAGGTGAGCGAGGCTTATGTACAAGCTGGTAAAATGTTCCGCCAACAAGTGTACACCAATCGCAATCATAACATTTTTGGTGGCAACACGCGTTTACACTTGTTTAAAACTATCAGCAACTTCTTTGTTGAAAAGTTGCAACCTGCTCAGTAACCTACTATAGGTGTATTTCTTAAGGAGGGTGTATCAAAACGATGCATCCTCTTTTTATAATTCTTCAATTCCTAATTATATGGCTGAAAAGAACGAAGCAAATTGGTGGCAAAATTACCAAGCTCTAAAAGCTTTTGTGGCAGAACACCAACATTTGCCCAATAAGAAAAAAATTGAAAATAGGGGCTTGCTAAATTGGTGGAAGTATAATAAGCGACAAGTAAAACTGAATAAGCTCCCTATCGAAAAGGTGAATTTACTCCATGAACTGAGTGAAATGAGAAAGGTAAAACAAAGCAGTGAGGATAAATGAAAGAGTATAAGTATTATACTCATGTGCAGTTGAGTACTATACTCATGTGCAGTTGAGTACTATACTCATATACAGTTGAGTACTATTAACGCGTTGGCGGAATTAGTAAACAAGTTGACAAGTTAATAGGTTAACAAGTGATTTTGCCCAATTCTTAAGTTTTTTACTATTCTGAAATTAACATAATAAGTAATGTAAAACAGGCTTACTTGTTAACCCTTTAACTCAAAATTCCGCCAACGAGTTATATTAGGGTAGTTCTATAAAACTCCATTTCAGAATTTATAGAACAGCCCTTAAACATTCAATAGTTGAGATGATTTCATTATTTTAAAATCAAAGTTCTTAAAAAGTAGTTCTGAAAAATTCATGTTCTGAAAAAACACAAATAGTCTTCGGTGCATTCAGCAATTAATTCGTACCTTTGCCACGCAATAGTGGGCAACTTTAAAACATTAAGCTTGCACACATTAAAAAAAAAGGCGAATGAAACGACTCCTTAACATTATAGGTGTGCTGCTTTTAATGCCCTTGTTGGCTTTTGGGCAGCAAACTACAAAAAAAACAAATAATGAGGCTATTAATGACTCAGTGGTAGTGAGCTTGCTTACTTGCACCCCAGGTGAATTGGTGTATGAACTCTATGGACATACAGCATTGCGTGTACGCGAAATAGGTGCCCGACAAAGTGATTGGGTGTTTAACTATGGCACATTTACCTTTCATCAGCCCCATTTTATGTGGCGCTTTATGTTGGGGCAAACTGACTATGAGTTAGGAGTGGTGCCTTATACCCTCTTTTACGATGCATATGTGCGTGAAGGACGTGGCATAGATGAGCAGGTACTTAACTTAACACCCAATGAAGCCCGACGATTAATGGATGCGTTGGCTAAAAACTTGGAACCTGAGAATGCAACCTATCGTTACAACTTCTTTTACGACAATTGTGTGACACGCGCTTTGCGTAAAGTGGAGGAGTGTGTGGATGGTAAGGTGATTTGGCCTCAAGTCGATGAGCATAAAACATTGCGCAACATAGTTGATGAGTTCTCAGCTTGTAGTCCATGGAATAAGTTAGGACAAGACTTATTATTGGGTGCCGAAGCCGATAACCCTGCTAATGTAACCCTGCAATCATTTGCTCCAATTTATGCTGAACGCTTTGCTGAAAAAGCAATGATAGTTGACAATAATGGTCGACAACGCCATTTGGTGTCGCATGTTGTAACACTATTGCCTGCACAAATAGGGGTGGATATGTATGAAAAGGCTTTTCCCCTATCGCCCACAATGGCTTTTGCCCTATTACTTGTGTTCACCATTATATTAGGTGCAGTAGAGTGGTTTAAGAAGAAAAACTATTGGCAATATGATGTGTTGCTACTTGTGGCTCAAGGTTTAACAGGTTGTATTATTAGCTTCTTGTTCTTCTTTTCAGCACACCCTGCAGTGGGCAGCAATTGGCTTATCACTATGTTTAACCCGTTGCCCTTGGTGCTATTCCCTTGGTACATGAAGGCCGCCAGTCAGCACAAGCGCAGCTGGGTGGCAGGAGTTGAAATAGTTTTACTCATATTAGCCTTATTGGTGGGTGTGACTGGCTTGCAGCAGTATCCTCATGAGGTTTACTTCATGATAACTATCCTCATGATACGTATGTTTACGCACTTCTACCTTTTAAGAGGTAGCCAAAAAGCCGTGATTAAGTAGCTTGGCATCTAATCACAGCATTCATTAAAATCATATAAATGAAACATAATCATCACATACAATCACAACGTTCAGCAGCTATGCGTTTGCCGCTACTTGTGTCGTTGCTTACAGCAATGACCGTGTTGTCGGCTCCCGATGCAAAGGCTGCAGGAACGGGTGTGCCACGTGTGGTGGTAAACATATTGGTAGATCAGTTACGTTCTGACTACCTTAACGCCTTCATGCCTCTTTATGGGCAAGAGGGCTTTGTGCGCTTGTTGCACGAAGGGCGCGTTTACACACAAGCAGAGTATCCACATTACCATCCTGACAGGGCATCGGCCGTGGCCACACTTGCTACGGGTACCACACCTTATAATCATGGCATTGTGGGCATGAAATGGCTCAATCGCGAAACTTTGCGCCCCGTGTTTTGTGTTGATGATGCTAAGTATGCAGGGGTGCAAACAGCTGATGCCACTTCGCCTTCCTACTTAGGTGTGTCGACCATAGGTGATGAGCTAAAGGTGGCTACTGAGGGTAAGGCTTTGGTTTATGCCATAGCACCTTATCGTGATGCAGCTGTGCTGAGCGCTGGTCATGCTGCTGATGGTGCGGTATGGATAGACGACCGAACAGGACAATGGTGTACATCTTCTTATTATGCCCAGTCGTTGCCCACATGGGCAGCTGTGTTAAATAGCAATGGTGGACTGAACGAAAAGTTGAAGTCAACCATATGGAAACCAACCAACGACTTGGTGGGTAACTTCTCGTACTTCCTTTCGGGAGGTATGAAGCGCCCATTTGCACACAAGTTCTCAGGTGATGCACGTTTCGCTTCATTCAAAACGAGCGGACTTGTAAATGCTGAGGTCGCACGTGCCGCAACACAATGCCTCACGGGTTCCATGATGGGGGCTGATGATGTGACAGATTATTTAGCTCTGACTTTTTATGCTGGCAACATCAATCACCACACGGTGAATGAAAACCCCATGGAGTTGCAAGACACTTATGTGCGTCTTGATCAAGCTTTGGCACAACTCATACAGTCGGTTGAACACAAAGTGGGGCGCGGCAGAGCCTTGTTTGTGCTCACATCAACGGGGTATGCTGATGAAGAAAATAACGACTTATCAAAATATCGCATACCTACAGGCACATTTGATGTGCAGCGTGCTGCAGGTTTACTCAACATGTACTTTGTAGCCGTTTACGGACAAGGGCAATATGTTGACTCAAGTTTTGGTACACAAATATACTTGAATCATAAGTTGGTTGAGCAAAAGCAAATCAACTTGGCCGAGATGCTTGAACGTGCACAAGACTTTTTGTTGCAACTAACGGGAGTGAAGGATGTTTACACTTCATCGCGCTTGTTACAAGGAGCTTGGACACCAGGCATAAGTCGTATGCGTGGGGCTTACAATGCTCGTTATTCAGGCGACATCATGATTGAGGTGGCTCCAGGTTGGCATTATGTTAACTCGCTCACCCATGACAATCAACTGGTACGTGAATCGTATATATCATTTCCTATTATATTTTTAGGTGAAGGTTTTAAAGCCGACACGGTAGCAACTCCTGTCACCATAGACTACGTAGCCCCGACATTGTCAAAGGCTATGCGCATAAGAGCTCCTAATGCATGCAGTGCAGCATCCTTATTTTGATAGGGCATCGCCGTTAGTGCGTATGCAATTGATGGGGTGCTACCAAGTTCTTCTTTTTTTACTTTTCAATAAAATATTAATAGCAAATAAATAAACTTATAGTGTGTACTAAAGCATGTGTATGCTCAAATATAAGTTACACATGAACATGAACGCACATAAGTATTCCACATATTATGGATATAAACAAAATACTCAGCAAATTATTCGGCAATAAGTCAAGCCGCGACATGAAACTCATTCAGCCATGGGTTGAAAAAATCAAGGCCGCCTATCCTGCTATTCAGCAACTCGACAATGATGCATTGCGTGCTAAAACAAAAGAGTGGCAGCACACCATTCAGCATTCAGCTGATGACATCAAAGCTAAAATTGACGAACTGAAGGCAAAGGTTGAAGAAACACCTATTGAGGATCGTGAGGTTATATTTACCCAAATCGATAAACTCGAAACACAGGTGCTTGACAAAATGGAGGACGCCTTAAATGATGCCCTGCCTGAAGTGCTTGCCATTGTAAAGGACACCGCACGTCGATTTGCTGAGAATGAAACCATAGAGGTTACCGCTACCGACTTTGATCGTGAATTGGCCACCAGCCACGACTTTGTAAAGATTGAAGGCGACAAGGCTATTTACCAAAACCATTGGGTGGCAGGTGGTAATGACACCAAATGGAACATGGTACACTACGATGTACAGCTATTTGGTGGTGTCGTATTGCACCAAGGTAAGATAGCCGAAATGGCAACAGGTGAAGGTAAAACTTTGGTGGGTACGCTACCTGTGTTCTTGAATGCCTTAACAGGTAATGGCGTACATGTAGTAACCGTCAACGACTATTTGGCTAAGCGTGACTCTGAATGGATGGGGCCGCTCTACATGTTCCATGGCTTGTCGGTTGATTGCATTGATAAGCATCAACCCAACTCTGAAAGCCGTAGACGCGCTTATCAAGCCGATATAACCTTTGGTACAAACAATGAATTCGGCTTTGACTACTTGCGCGACAACATGGCCATGAGTCCTAAAGACTTGGTGCAGCGTCGTCACAACTATGCCATTGTCGATGAGGTTGACTCTGTGTTGATTGATGATGCACGTACTCCGTTGATTATTTCAGGTCCTGTGCCTAAGGGCGATGATCAGCTCTACGAGCAATATCAGCCATTGGTTGAACGCTTGGTAGATGTGCAACGCAAGTTAGCTACCAAATTCTTGGCCGAGGCTAAACAAATGATAGCCTCAGGCGATAAGAAGAAGGAGGAAGAAGGTTTCTTGCAACTCTTCCGTAGCCACAAGGCTCTGCCTAAAAACAATCCGTTGATTAAGTTCCTCTCTGAAACAGGCATCAAGGCAGGTATGCTTAAAACAGAGGAAATTTACATGGAGAACAACAACCGCCGTATGCCCGAGGCCGTTGAACCACTTTATTTTGTGGTAGACGAGAAGATGCACAGTGTTGACTTAACCGATAAGGGTAACAAGTGGTTGGCCGATCAAGTACACGACGATCAGTTGTTTGTATTGCCCGACATCACCTCTTTGCTTTCAGAACTTGAGGCCGATACCACACTGAGCGATGAAGAACGTGTTGCTAAAAAGGATGAACTCCTGCAAGACTATGCTATCAAGAGCGACCGTGTACACACTATATTACAATTGCTGAAGGCTTACACCATGTTCCGCATAAATGAAGAATATGTGGTAATGGACGGCCAAGTAAAGATTGTAGACGAGCAAACAGGCCGTATTATGGAAGGCCGTCGTTGGAGCGATGGGTTGCATCAAGCAGTTGAGGCCAAAGAGCATGTAAAGGTTGAGGCCGCAACACAAACCTTTGCCACCATTACGCTACAGAACTACTTCCGTATGTATCACAAGTTGGCAGGTATGACAGGTACGGCCAGCACAGAGGCTGGTGAGTTCTGGAACATCTATAAACTCGATGTTGTTGAAATTCCTACCAACCGTCCTATAGCACGTATCGACATGAACGATCGTGTGTACAAAACCAAACGCGAAAAGTATAAGGCCGTTATTGAGGAAATTGAAAAGATGCGTTTAGCAGGTCGCCCCGTGTTGGTGGGTACTACCAACGTTGATGTGAGCGAACTCTTGAGCCGTATGCTTCAGTTACGTGGCATTCCTCATCAAGTGTTGAACGCTAAGTTGCACCAAAAGGAGGCCGACATTGTAGCTAAGGCTGGTCAAAGCACAATGGGTAAGGTGGTGTTTACTGACGAAAATGGCAATAAACACGAAGAAGAACGTATGCTGGGTGCCGTAACCATAGCTACCAATATGGCAGGTCGTGGTACGGATATTAAACTTACTGACGAGGTAAAGGCTGCTGGTGGTTTGGCCATTATTGGTACCGAACGTCATGAAAGTCGTCGTGTTGATCGCCAGTTACGTGGTCGTGCTGGACGTCAAGGTGATCCTGGCTCTTCAGTATTCTTTGTTTCGCTTGAGGACAACTTGATGCGTTTGTTTGCCTCTGAACGCATTGCACGTGTTATGGACAAGTTGGGCTTTAAGGATGGCGAAATGATTGAAGCCAAAATGATTAACAACAGCATTGAGCGTGCCCAACGTAAGGTTGAAGAGAATAACTTTGGTATTCGTAAGCGTTTGCTTGAATATGATGACGTTATGAACAAGCAACGTACGGTGATTTATGAAAAGCGTCGTCATGCCTTGATGGGCGAACGTGTAGGCATGGACATTGCCAACATGATTTGGGACCGCGTAATCAACATCATCGAAAAGAATGACTACGAAGGATGTCGCGAAGGCTTTATCGAAATTTTTGCCATGGAGGTTCCCTTCTCTGAGGCTGAATTTGATGGCATGAAGCGCGATGACTTGTATGAAAAGGCATTTGAGGCAGCGATGGCTACTTTCAAACGCAAAACCGACCGCATGGCTGAGGTTGCAATGCCTGTTATTAAGCAAGTGTACGAAAATCAAGGTGACATGTATGAAAACATTCTCGTGCCTATTACTGATGGTAAGTTGATGTACAACATACGCACCAACTTGAAGTTGGCTTACGAAACCGAGTCGAAGGAGGTTGTAAAAGATTTTGAAAAGGCCATCATTTTGCATAACATTGATGATGCTTGGAAGGAAAATCTGCGCGAACTTGATGACTTGAAAAAATCTGTGCAGAATGCCTCTTATGAACAAAAGGATCCGTTGCTCGTGTTTAAACTCGAGAGCGTTCAACTCTTTGATAAGATGGTAAACCGCATTAACAACGAAACTGTTGCTACTTTGATGCGTGGACAGATACCTGTTCAAGCTCCACAAGAGGTGCAACAAGCAGCTCCCGAGGAATCAACACCACAGCAACACCTCACCACTACGCACGAAACACTTGACGAGGCTGGTGACCCTGAGGCTGCTGCCGCAGCAGCTCGCGACACACGTGAACATGCTAATCAACCTATTGTAAAAGAAAAAGCCCCTGGCCGTAACGACCCTTGTCCTTGTGGTAGCGGCAAAAAGTTTAAAGATTGCCACGGCAAGAATCTTTAAGGTTGGCTTATAAAGTTAATGACGAAACTTAGCGTTTCGCTCACGTAGCACATATAAGTAGGTATTCAAAATTAGTTACTTAACGCGTTGGCGGAATTAGTAAACAAGTTGACAAGTTAACGGGTTAACAGGT